>CADCWL010000206.1 GCA_902806405.1 uncultured Thermomicrobiales bacterium
GCAACGGCCCCGCCCACCGCGCCGACGGAGGCGGCCGCCGCGGCCACGGAGCCGCCCGTCCGCGCGGCTCGTCCGACCCGCCGGACAGCGGAGGCCGCGCCGGACCCGGGCGACACCGGCGGCCAGGTGCCGGTCGAGGAGCTGTTGCCCGCGACCGTGGACACGCCGCCCGACGCGGCGGAGCCGACCGACCTGACACGAACCCTGGAGGAAGTCGCCACCAACCTTGGGACCGAGGACGCCACGACGCGCCTGACGGAGCTCGGCTGGCAGGCGAACGTGGTCCGCAACTTCGAGTCGGCGGACCCGAGCGGGCTGCCCCCTGGAAGCACGTCGGCGATCAGCGTCAGTATCCATCGCTTCGACAGCGCCACTTCGGCGGCGGAAGCCCTTCCCTACTTCTCCGACCAGTTGGTCTCCGGCTCGGGGTACGACGAGTTCGAGATCGGCGAACTGGGGGAAACGCGACGTGGACTCGTCGGGGTGAACTCACAGGGGGTTGCGGACGCTGTCGCCTACGTGCAGGTCGGCCCCGACCTGTATCGCATCGGCGGCACGTCGACGACCGAGGAAGGAGATCCAACCGGGGACGTCATCGCCGCCGCCGAACAGATCGTCGCCGGGTAGAAGGCGACCGCCGTCGGCAGGGCGAATGCCGACGGCCTCCCGAGCCCGCGCCGGCCGCCGCCCGTGCAGCGCAGAGACGCGCAGATGGGCACGTACGACTCGCCACTAACCATGCTCCGTCCGTGACCAGGTGAGGTTTCGACTCGGGATGTGCCTCTCTGGCGCAATCGCCGGGGCAGCCGCCCCCATCCGGGGATAAGTTACGGTCCCGGGTAGAGGCAGCCCAGCCTTCGACCACGAGCCGGTCCCCGAGACCACGACGAGGCCCCGGCCATGGAATGGCCGGGGCCTCGATCTGCACTTGCACTGCCCGGTCCGAAAAGAGCAGAGCGGGGACGGTGAGGAGCTTACGCCCCCGCGCGATCCTCGGCGTTGCGGCGCGACACGACCGCGGCCGCCGCAGCGCCTGCAGCGGCAAGGCCGACGAGGGCGGCAGTGTTGCCGTTCGAGCCGGTCAGGCCTGAGCCCGTGCCGACGGACGGCGCCGAGCTCGCCGGAGCCGCCGCCGCTGCGTCCGCGCCACTGGCAGCCCGGCGACCACCACCACCGCCGCCGCCGCCACCCTGGCGCCCACCAGCACCACGGCCGCCGCCATCCTGCGCGGCGGCGATGCCGACGCCGGTTGTGGCGGCGGCGGCGATGGCGAGCGCGCCACCAAGGAAGGCGCGCCGCGTGGAGCGGCTGGACGCCGCCACTTCGAGAACCTGTCCGTCATCGTGTCGCATCGTGTTCCTCCGTTACGCTCGACCCCCGGTGCCGGCCGCGGGCCACCGGCCGACTGAGGACGTTATCGCACAATTGCTGCCGTGGTGCCGGGAACACGACGGCCCGGCGCTGAGCACCGGGCCGTCGCTTCCGCGCCGCGACGTATCCGCCGAGCGTCCGTTACGCCACGGGCGTCGCCTCCGTATCGAGGAACGGCGTGATGGCCGTCACGACATCGTCCGGCGCGAGCGGTGTGTCGGTCGCGGCCGGGAACGCCGAGACCTCGGTCAGGCCATTAAGGTAGGCGGCATGCCGCGCCTCAACGCTGTGAATGTTCAGCGCGGCGGTCAGCAGCTCGTCGTTCTCCTGGAGGTACTGCGCCGCGCCCTGGTAGGCGCTGACGCCGGTGTTCTCGAAGACCGCCGCCGTCGCCAGGAACGTCTGGACGTCCGCGAAGGCGTCCTCGAAGAGGTACGAGCCCTCCTCGACGGGGTCCTCTTCGCCGAGCTGGGTGATGACCTCGGTCAGGGTATCGACATGCGCCTGCTCGTGCTCGCCAATCTCGGCGAGGCGCTCGCGGACGCTGGCGTCGAACCCGGCGTCCTCGAAATCGGCATCGTCGAATTCGTCGAGACCGTCTCGGTAGAACGCGTTCTCCAGGTGCTCCAGCGTCAGCGCGTAGTTGAGCACGCCCGTCGGGGTACTGACGTCAACGACCTCTTGGGCCGCAGGAATCGCTCGAACCGCCATGTTGTCTCTCCTCAAGTCGTCGCGACCTTGGACCGTGTTGGTCACGCCGCAATAGGTCGCCGGGGGATCGACCGGGAACCGCTCCCGATCTGGTTATGGAAAGCGGCCCGCCTACGAGGCGATGAACGGCCCCGCGATCTCCAACACCTCGTCCGCGGTCAGCGCCTCGTCGAAGGCGTCGGGGAACGGCGAGGCGTCGTTGATCAGGTTCAGGTAGGAGGCGTGGCGCGCCTCGACCGAGACGATCGAGCCGGCCGCGGTCAGCAGGTCGGCGTCCTCGATGAACGCCCCGGCGCCGTTGTACGCCTGGACACCGGTGTTCTCGAGCGCCATCGCGGTCTCGAGGAAAGCGGTCTCGCTGGCGTAGGCGTCCTCGAAGTTGTAGGTCTGCTCTTCGACCGGGGTGCCGCCGAGGTCGGTGATCACCGTGGTCAGGGTGTCGACGTGGGCCTGCTCGTGCGCCTGAATGGCCGCGATCTGCTCGGTGATGCTGAACCCGAAACCATCGGTGCCAAGGTCCTCAAAGAGAGGGAGGCCGTCTCGGTAAAATGAGTTCTCCAGGTGCTCCAGCGTCAGCGCGAAGTTGAGCACGTCCACATCGCTCTCGAACTGGACGGCCTCAGCCTCCGGCGTGGCATCATCCTGGGCGCGGCCGATCCGCGGCATCCCGGCCAGGGAGAGCGCGAGCGCTCCGCCGCCGGCCAGCTTGGCCGAACCGCCGACGAGGCGGCGTCGGGATAGTCGCTGCCGCTCCGCCGCGATCTCGGCAAGGAACCGCTCGTGCAATGGTCGCATCGTTACCCTCCCTGGTCCGTCGGAATCATTGTGCGGCGCACCGGCGCGCCGTGCATGCCCCGAAGGTCGCTGGCAGCCCCAACGGGCTACCTCTATGGTTACCAACGCATGTTCCCGGCCTGCGGATCAATTCTGCCCGGCGGGTATTGTCGCTTCGGCTACTTTAGCGCATGGGGGCATCGCGACGGGTCGGCTTGACCTTCGCCGCCGCCGGTAGGGTACGGTGGGGAGGCTACTCGAGGCTTGCGCGGGCTCGGGTCTCTGCGGCGGCGCCGCGTTGGGGAAGGTGTCATGTTCGACCGAGAAAACGCCGTCGGTTTCCTGCTCCTGGGCCTCTGCACCGCGGTCGGCGGCGTCCTCGTCTACGCGATCGTGACCGGGGAGCGGTTCCGGTTCACGGGGCCGGGCTGGCTCGGCGTGCTCCTCCTCGTGGTCTTCGTCGGGGCCTCGCTCTACGGGCTGTTCGGCCCCGGCCGCCGCTGGCCCGATCCCTTCACCGGCCTCCTTCGCCGCCGCTGGCCCTGGAAGCGGCGGCAGGACGACAAGGGCTAACCACCCGGGCGACTCAACCTATCAACGTTCGGAAAACCTATTGACATTCGCAGTTCCGGCCGGTAGGCTTCGAGCCCGAGAGGTGTGAACGTCGTTCGGGAAGCTGAAGGTGGTTGTGTGGCAAATTCGGCCACGGCAGGCGCGGCGGCCCGGCGGGCACGGAACCGCCAGGAGATGCGCGCCGTAATCCTCGATGCCGCGCGCAGCATCGTCGCCGAGCGGGGCGCCGAGGCGCTGACGATGCGGGCGATCGGTCAGACGATCGGCTACTCCGCCGCCGCCCTCTACGAGTATTTCCCGGCGAAGGAGGACCTCTTCGGCTGCCTCTACTTTGAGGGGAGCGGCGGGCTCTCGGGGCGGATGCGGAAGACGCTCGAGGGGATGCCCGCGGGGGTAAGCGCCGGCGACCGGCTTTTCGCGCTCGGGCACGCCTACCGCGGCTTCGCCCACGAGCAGCCGGACCTCTTCCGGATGGTCTTCGACCGCCCGGCGCCGGCGTTCACCCCGGGCTTTGATCCGCGTCCCACGGGGGGACCGGGAAAGGAGGAGATCGAACCCGGGGACGATGCCTTCGGCCTGCTGATCGAGGTCGTGCGGGACGGCATCGTCCGCGGCGAACTCGAAGCCGTTCCCCCGCTCCCGCTCGCCCTCGCGGCCTGGGCCGCGGTCCATGGCTTCGTGATGCTCGAACTGAACGGCCACCTCACCCACGACGGTCCGCCGTCGATGCGGGCGGCGGCCGCGGCCGGCGACGTGCCGACGCCGGACGACCTCTTCGCGACCACGCTCCGCCTCTGCTTCGGCGGCGTCCTCCGCCGCTAACCGCCCTTCCACACCGACCACAGCCGCGAACGCGATGCGCCACCGGGGAGATCCGGCGGCTCGGGAAAGGCATGCCCCGTGATGGCTCGTTGGGGCCGGACGCTCGTCGCCCGGCGGATCCCCGTCCTCGTCCTCGCCGCGCTCGCCCTGCTCGCCTCGGTCGTCGCCCTCGTCACGGTGGGACCCGCCCTCTCCTCGGACGGCTTCATCGACGAGGCCGCCGAGTCGGCCCGCGTCGACGCCCAGCTCGCCGACGAGTTCGGCCGCGGCGGCGAGGCGATCGTCTTCCTCTTCGACGCCGACCGGCCGGTGGCCGAACCGGCGGTCCGGGAAGCGGTCGAGGCCGCCCTGGCGCCGCTCGGCGGAGACCCGCGGGTAACCCGCGTCCTGACGACCTGGAACACGGGCAACCCCGGCTTCGTCTCCCTGGACGGCGACGCCACCTCCGCCGTTGCCCAGCTTGCCCCCGGCCTCGAGGACCCGGAAGGCGCCCTGCCGGAGCTGCGGGCGCTGGTGGAGGCGCCGGCGACGGCGGCCGGCCTGGCGGTCTCCGTCGGCGGCGGGGCGGCGATCGGCGCCGCGATCGGGACCGAGATCGAAGAGGGTCTGATCCGGGCCGAAACCTTCTCGATCCCGCTCACGATCCTGATCCAGCTCGTCGTCTTCGGCGGCGTCGTCGCCGCCGGGCTGCCGCTGCTGGTCGGAGCGTTCGCGATCGTCGGCACGCTGGCGGTCCTCTTCGTCCTGTCGCGGCTCGGCTTCCAGTCGGTCTTCGCGACCAACATCGTGACGATGCTCGGGCTCGGGCTCGGCGTCGACTACTCCCTCTTCATGGTGGCGCGCTTTCGGGAGGAAATCCGGGTGCGGCCCGTGCCCGAGGCGCTCACGGCGACGATGGCGACGGTCGGGAAGGCGATCTTTTTCTCCGGGGTGACGGTGATCGTCGGCCTGGCGGCGACCCAGTTCTTCCCGCTGCCGGCGCTCCGCTCGATGGGCCAGGCGGGGATGATCGTCGTCGCCCTGGCGATGGTCTACGGGCTGACCTTCCTGCCCGCCCTGCTGGCGCTGCTCGGGACGCGGGTCGACGCGCTCCGGCTCGGCCGAAGCCGCCCGGCGTCCGACGCCAGCCCCTTCTGGGGGAGGGTTGCCCGCGGCGTGATGCGGCGCCCGGGGACCGTCCTGGCGGCGACCCTTGCGGCCCTGCTCGTCGCCTCCGTCCCCGTCCTCCGACTCGACCTGACGCCGGGCGGCCCGGAGGTGCTCCCGACCGAGAGCGAGCCCCGCGTCGTCGGCGAGCGGCTCGACGCCGAGTTCCCGGCCGGTGAGGCCGACCCGATCCCGGTCCTGGCGACGGCGGCGGATGGCGATCCCCTCTCGCGCGGCAGCCTCGATGCCTTGCGCGGCCTCGTCGCCGATCTCGCTGCGATCCCGGGGGTGGCCCGCGTCGAGAGCATCGTCTCCCACGGCGCCGGCACGTCGGCCGATCCCTGGGCGGGCGGCGCCGGCGACCTCGCCACCCTCGCCCCGGAGACGCGGTCGATCGTCGAGCAGACCGTCCGCGGCGACGCGGTGCTGGTCGAGGTCGCGACCGGGGAGGCCGGGGCGGCGCTCGAGGACCTGGTCCGGGAGATCCGCCTCCTCCAGCCGGCCGGGCTGGAAGTCGCCGTCGGCGGCTTCGGGGCGGCGGCGGTCGACACGGTCGACGGGATCAGAGCCGGCTTGGTGCCGGCGGCGCTGTTCGTACTCGTCGCCTCCTATCTGATCCTGCTCCTCACCTTCGGCTCCGTCCTCCTGCCGCTGAAGGCAATCTTCATGACGCTGCTCTCGATCGGGGCGGCGTTGGGGGCGGTCGTGTTCGTCTTCCAGGACGGGAACCTGGAGGGTCTGCTCGGGTTCGCGGCGAGCGGCGAGATCATCTCGACAACCCCGATCCTGATGTTCTGCATCCTCTTCGGCCTGAGCATGGACTACGAGGTTCTGCTGCTGGCGCGGATTCAGGAGGAGTACCTGCGCACCGGCGACAACACCCGGGCCGTCGCCTTCGGCCTCGAACGGACGGCGCGCACGATCACCGGCGCGGCGGCGATCATGATCGTCGTCTTCGGCGGCTTCGTGCTGGCCGACGTCGTGATCATCAAGTCGATGGGCTTCGGCCTCGCCCTGGCGGTCTTGATCGACGCCACGATCGTGCGCGGCCTGCTGGTGCCGGCGACGATGCGGCTGCTGGGTCGCTGGAACTGGTGGGCGCCGGCGCCCGTTGCCGCCCTCGTCCGCCGGCTCGGCCTGGGGCACGCCGAGGTGGCGCCGGGGCTGGCGCCGGTTGCCGGCGACTGAGCCGGTAGGGGTCCTTACCCCTCAGCCCCCTCTCCCTCCTAAGGGGAGAGGGGGCTGAGGGAGGATGCCGCGACCGAACGCGCAAGCAACCGAGGCCACCGCGCGGACCGCGACCGCTCCCGAAAGCGATCGGGACGAAGCCTGGACATCCCCGCTTGACGCCGCGGGAAGCATGTACGTACACTAACGTCGTTCAAGTCGTGTCGGAGAGACGGTGGCCGTCGCCGTAGGATCGCCACGGTCTCCCGGTGGTTGCATTCGACCCCGCTTTCGATTTTTATGTAAAATGCAGGGATGAAGGGCGTGGGGGCGATGGCGATCCCGATGGTGCAGACGGCCTCCGCGGGGGCGGTGGTGGACTCCGGCGTGGCACCCTTGCCCGAAGCCGGGCGTCTCCCCGCCCCGTTCCTCTCCCCGCCCCCGACCGTCACGCTGCTGCCCGAGGAGTCGACCCAGCACCCCTTCGCACTGGCGGTTGCCGCCGCCTGGTCCTGCTACGGCGGCAAGCCGGCCAAGGTGGCAAATGTCCGGAAGCTGGTCGAGGACCCGGCGCCGGAGGGGATGAGCCCCGTCAAGGCGGCCGACCGTGCTCTCCGCCGGGAGCGGGCGCTGCGCCTCTACGCCGACCTCTTCGCCGCGGGGCACCACACGACGCTCCAGCACGCGACGTTCGTCTTCGTCCTGGACAACGTCTCCCGCCTCGCGATCTGGTCTTTCTTCCACTCCCATCCCTTCTACAACTCGGAGCAGGTTTCCCAGCGCTACCGCGAGGTCACGGGTGAGACGATGGTCACCCCGGCCCTGCCCGAGGCCGAAGCCGCGATCTACCGGAGTGCCGTCGCCCGCAGCCTGGAGGGGTACCGCCGACTGACCGAGCTCCTGGCGCCCGACATGGCCGACCGCTACGCCCGCGTCTTCCCGGCGCGGGCGAAGGCGACGGGGGCTGAGGCCGAACGGCGGATGGCCGACGCCGTCCAGAAACGCGCCCAGGAGGTCGCCCGCTACGTCCTGCCGCTGGCGACCCCGGCCCACCTTTACCACACGGTCAACGGCCTGACCCTGCTCCGCTACCACGTCCTGGCGAACCAGCCGGACGCCCCGACCGAGGTCCGCTACATCGTGAATCGGATGATCGAGGAGGTGCTGGCGGTCGACCCCTACTTCCTCGGCGCCCCTGGGCACGCGCTCGACCTGCGCCCCCTCGCCGCCGCCGAGACGTTGGAGGCGAAGGCGCTCGCCGACTGGCGCGCCAACCTTGGGCAGAGCGAGGCGGAGACCGAGGCGTTCTGCCGCGCGTTCGACGCCGAGCTCGGGGATCTCGACAGCAAGCTGGTCGCCTGCGACGCCGACGCGGAGGGGAGGATGGCCGACGCCGTGCGCGCCGTCCTCGGCGTCGAGGCGGCGGCGATGCCGGACCCCGAGGCGCTGGCCCAGGTGCTCGACGGGGGGCGCAACCCGTATCTCGGTCACGCCCTCTTTCTCGGCATGCATTCGAAGCTGATGCAGACCATGAACCACGTCCCCTTCACCTTCAAGAAGCGGATCAGCAGCGCCGAGGACGCCCAGAACCAGCGCCACCGCGGGACGCTCTCCTCAGGTCCCCTCCTTACCGCCCACCACCGCCGCGAGCCGGACGTCATCGTCCCCTGGGCGATTCGTCAGAACCCGGCGGCGCTGGCCGAGTACGAGGCGACGATCGACGCGATGTGGGAGGCAAAAAACGCCCTGCTCGACCGCGGCGTCTCGCCGGAGGTGGCGCTCTACCTGCTGCCGAACGCCCTCCGGGTCCGCTTCGTCGAAAGCGGCACGCTGCTCGCCTACTTCTGGAAGTGGGTCAAGCGGCTCTGCTACGACGCCCAGCGCGAGATCTTCGAGACCGCTCGCCAGGAGGTCGCCCAGGTCCGCGAGGTGCTGCCGACGATCGGGGGGTACGTCGACGGTCCGCCCTGCGTGATGCGCGACCGGTCCGGGGCAAAGCCGATCTGCCCCGAGGGGGAGCGCTACTGCGGCGTCCCGGTCTGGCGGGGATACCGGTTCGAGGACCTGGAGTTGCGGCGGGTGATGTAAGGACGGGCGTCGGCGGCGGCTCCGACGAGGTCAAACATTCCGGACCGGCGGTTTCGTCCACGGTGGCAGTTTTGCCCGCTCCCGCGTGGGGTGACGGCCGTCTCAGCCCATCCTACTAGCCACCGCGCAGGAATTGCTTCCCCTGCGCGTGGTTAGTCGGGGGACAGCAGGGGACAACCGACCCGACGTGACGGGGGCGGGTCGTTGCCCTCTGCCAGATCACCTCCACCGCCGTCGAGCTGTGCGTCCGTCCGGGGCGGTTTCGTCTCCCGTCGCGCCTTGCCGCCAGAGGCGTGCCCAGACCGCCACGAGCGCGATCTCCGCGACCGCGTCGAGCAGGTAGATCGGCCGGATGCGTTGCTTCGCGACGTAGACGACGTCGATGGTCGCCAGCGCGGCGGCGTTGCCGGCGGCGACGAGCACCAACTCTGGTGCGATCCGTCGCTGCCGGCCGGCGACGGCCAGCGCGAGGCCGGTGGTGGCCACCAGCACCCCGACGGTCTTGACGAGCCAGCGATCCGCCTTCGGCCCGGTGACGGCCTCGAAGCTGCTGATGTGGACGAGCGGCCAAACCCCTGTCGCGAGGTAGAAAAGCGCCTGGAGGCGGGCGAGGCGGACGGCCGGATCGGAGGGCGGCATGGCGCAGCGGTGCTCCTTCGCGATCGTCGGGCGGACGGCAATCCGTTGCTCCGAGCGATCCGGCGCTCCCGTCGCGGCGTTGCACCCAGCGCATTGGGGGCAAGCCAGGACCTGGGCGGCCCGTGTCCGGCGAGCGCAGCCCGATCGTGCGGCGGACAGGGAGCGCCAGTAGGAACGAGTCTATCGCGCTTCGGCAACGGTTGTTCGTCAGCTACGGCAGGAGAAAGTCCCGGATGGCCCGGACCACCCGCTCGAGGCCCTGGACGGAGGCGACCGGATCGCCGGGCACGTCCAACCCGTGATCCGCCCCCTCGATCACCACCGCCTCGCCCAGGGTCGCCCCGCGGAGCGCGTCGAGCGCGGCCGGGTCGTAGACCGAGTCGGCGGTGCCGATCGCGAACAGGGAGGGGCCGGCGAAGCGTCCGATCGCCTCCCGCAGGCGCTCCTCCTGCAGCAGGGGGGTCAGCCAGACCGCCCGCGTGGCACCGGGCGGAACCGCCGCCGTCGTCAACAGGTGCCCCATCGCCAGCGTGCCGAGCGACTTGCCGACCAGCGTCAGCCGCCGGTAACCGCGCTGCGACGTTCCGGCGCGGAAGGCGGCCGTCGCGTCGGTCAGCAGCCAATCCAGCCACTCCTCCTCCGTGGCGGTGCGGAACCCGGCGCGGCCGGCATAGGCGTACTCGACGCGGAGCAGGTCGGCCCCGCTCTCCGTCAGCAAATTCTCCGCGTAATTGAAGAGCGGCATGTCGAGGGTGTAGCCCATCCCCGGCAGCAGGAGGGCGAGGTGGTCCGTCCCCGCGTCCTGGCGCAGGAACCGGTTCGGCACCGGCTCGCCGCGGTAGCCTTCGATCGCGAGGGTGTCGGTCTCCGCCACCTGGATCGTCTCCTCCACGTCGCCGTCCCGATTAAGGTCCGGCTAAGGTCGGGCCGGTCGTTGCCCGCCTGGACCTTAACCGGGGATCGGCGGCGAGGCGAGCATCCCGGTCCCGGAGGGTGGAGTAACGAGCAAGGAGCACGCCATATGCTGGACGCGACGCCCGCCTGGCACGCCGCCTACCCCGGCGCCACGGTTGGTCTGTTGGCGATGCGCGGCCTCGCCAACCCGGACCGTGCTCCGGCGCTCGACGCGGTCGCCGACGCGCTAGAGCGGGAGCTGCGGGACCGGCTGGGCCCGATCGACCGGGAGGGGCTGGCGGCCCTGCCGCCGCTGCCCGCCTACGCCGCCCACTACAAGCGGTTCGGCCAGCGCTACCACGTCGCGCTCCAGCTTGCCTCGGTCGCCCAGAAGGGAAAACCCATCCCGCGGGTCTCGGCGCTCGTGACGGCGATGTTCGTCGCCGAGCTGCGGAACCTGGTCCTGACGGCCGGCCACGACCTGGACGCGGTATCCGGGGTGGTCCGCCTCGACGTCGGCACCGGGGCCGAGCACTACGCCACCCCGGCCGGCGCCGAGACCGCCGTCAAGGCGGGCGACATGTACGCCTCCGACGACCGCGGCGTCCTCTCGGCCGTCGTCACCGGCCCCGCCGCTGCCGCCCGGATCACGGCGACGACGACGGCCGTGCTCTTCGTCGCCTACGCCCCGGCCGGCGTCCCGGTCGAGGCCGTCAACGCTCACCTGGACGAACTGGCGGCGAACGTTGGCGTCGTCGCGCCGGCGGCGGCGGTCGCGGCCAGGAGGGTCGCGGTCGGTGGGGGGTGACACGGGGGCCACCCCCCAGCTTGACGCCGCACCGGCCGCACGCTTTGATCCCCCACCTTCGACGGAGGCCCGGCCGGAAGCGGGGAAGGAGAACGGTGACGCGGGAGGACATCGAGGCGTGGCTGGAAGACTACGTCCACGCCTGGACGACGAACGACGCGGCCGACGTGGCCCGGCTCTTCGCCGGCGACGCGACCTATGCCACCGCCCCGTACCGGGAGCCGTGGCGCGGCTGAGAGGCGATCGTCGCCGGCTGGCTAGAGCACCGGGACGAGCCGGGCGGTTGGGCATCCCATTCCGAGATCGTGGCCGTCGCCGGCGACCTCGGCGTCGTCCGTGGCCGGACAACCTACGCCGACCGAGCCCACCCTAACCTCTTCCTAGTCCGCCTCGACTCGGGCCGCTGCGCCGAGTTCACGGAGTGGTGGATGGAGGAGGACTGAGCGGAACCACCCGCGCGCTCATGCATCACGCCCCCTCATTGCAACCCGCCGACGCTCGCGATCGTCCCCCCAGCCGGCCTCCGCACGCGGTCTGCACCGGGATGCGGACGCACGATCGCCGCTGTCGCAATCGTCGCCCGGCGGCGGTGGCCCCGCTTCGACCGCGCCTGGTCAGGACGCCTGCGCCGGGGTGTGAACACCGGACCCCGGCCTCGTTCGTTCTTCTGGTTATGTCAAAGCAAGAACCAGGAGGAAGAGCAGGACGAGGGCAGCCCCGATCAGCAACGGCATCGGCACCGGCAACCGGCCCTCCGCCCGGCCGACCGAAGCGCCCGCCGGCCGTGCCCCGGAGCCGACCGCCGACTCCCCTCCGGTGCGATACGCGGCGTACGGGAAGAGCTCCCGGCGTCGATCCCGCTCGAGCTCGAAGGCGGTGATCCGGGCGGCGAGGGCGGGGGCGTTGGCCTCCGCCCAGTCGAGGTCGTAGGCGCCCCACTTCCGCTCCAGCTCGAGGACGCTCGCCAGCGCGGCGTTCTCCTCCTTCTCGGCGCCCTCCAGCACAAGGCGGTAGGCGCGCTGGTCGCGCGCCAGCTCCTGCCCGATCTCGGTCCGCACCTCGTTGGGCGTCCGGCCGCGGTAGGTCGGGTGCCAGGCGAAGCGGTCCGCGGGGGCGGCGGCACCCGCGGCGGCGGGGTCGTGGCTCATAGCGTCTCCTTCGCCGGCGTCGCTGCCGGCGAGGAAGCTTACCCGTTGCGGACGCCGCGCAGGACGAGCTCGACAACGTGCCGTTTGCGTGTCTCGACGAAGTCGGCCCCCTCGGGGTCGAGCCCGAGGCCGCGGGCGAAGGTCGTGGCGTGGGCAATCGGAAACCAGCAGAGGGCGAGCACGTCGAGCAGGAGCTGGGCCGGGTCGACCGGGCGGAACGGGCCGCGAGCCAGGATGTCGGCGGTGGTGGCCAGCCCCGCCGCCATCGTCGCGGCGTGGGCGGGGGCGGCGCGGAAGCGGGCGCCGCCCGCGAGCGCCTCCCGCTCGACCAGCCGGACAAAGGTTGGCCGCGCGGCGAGGAAGTCGACAAAACTGCCGATGGCGGCGGCCAGCTCCGCCTCCGGGCCGCCGCTCTCTGTCGCCCGGGCCCGGGCGCCGGCGACGAGGTCGAGCTCGGCGGCGAATGCCCGCGCCAGGACCGCCCCGTACAGCCCCTCCTTCGAGCCAAAGAAGTAGCCCGGGGTGCCCCGCGAGACGCCCGCCAGCCGCCCGATCTCCTGGAGGCTCGTCCCCTCGTATCCTCGATCGGCGAAAAGTGACTCGGCGGCGTCGAGGATCGCCTCGCGGCTGCGGTCCGGGTCGCGGGTCCGCGGGTTGGCCTGGCCGTCGCTCATCGTGTCCTTGGACCTTCGCTGGCGAAGGGGGTAGAGGCGGCCCGTCTCCCCCGACCCCATTATCGCGAATCGTTGTCCCCAGCGAGGGCGGGACCGGTTGCCCCCTCTGGGCGGAAGACCCGCAGAAACGCGGCGATACCGCGTTCCCGAGCGTACCGGAACAGCAAAAACCGAGCTCGCGGTGGAACCCGTCGAGGGGGACGCGGATGTCGAGGTCACGCAGCCAGGCGCGGTCGCGACCGTACCGCAGCGGGTGGGCCGGCAGGCCGTCGACGAGGTCGGCACGGCGCATGATCTCCACCTCGACGCCCCGCCCCCACTGGGTTCGGGGCTCGTGGTGGCGCTCGATCGCCTCAGCGCAAAGCTGGATCCGGCCGGTCAGCCAGCCCCGGTTTGCAAGGAGGCGTTCGACCAGATCCCGGCCATCGGCGACGTGCGGCCGGCGACCGGGACCCCGCCGGTACAAGCCGGCGTCGTGGAGCAGAAGCGATCAGCAGCACCTCACGGTCGATCGGGGCGGCGGCGCGCCGGGCGAACCCCTCGGCGATCAGGAAGACGCGAAGGCCGTGCCGCCCCATCGGCCCGCCCGCCGCTCCGCCGACCAGGCCGCGTAGGAGCGCCAACGCGGCGGCTTCGGTCTCTGTGGTGCAGACGCGATCGGCAAGCGGGGCCGCCAAGCCGTCGGCACCGCGGAAGGCGATCAGCGCGAAACGGGGCATCACTGCAGGGCACATGGCCGGTCTCCTTCCTCGTGGCCGGACGACGTTTGCGTCGGAGGTACCGAGACCGCTAGGCCACGCCCGCGACCGGGACGGGACGATCCGGTGCTGACTCGGGCAGCCCCCTGGTCTCCCGCAGGAATTCGGCGATCAGCGCGGCGAGTCGCTCCGGCTGGTCCTCGCAGACGAAGCAGCGCGAGCCCAGGACCCACTCCAGCCGGGCGAGGGGAAAGTCGCGCTGCAGGCGCACCGCGTCGCGCATCGGGAAGACGGGGTCGTCCGTGCCCCAGACGATCAGGACCGGCTTCCGAAACCGGGGGAATGCCTTGGCCGCCTCGAGGGTGGCACGGTTAATGACCCCGCGGAGGACCTTCGTGACGTCCCACCGGACGGCCGGATCGTCCCTCAGCGGGGCAAAGAAGGCATGAAAGACCGCGGACTCCGGGCGTCGTTTGGCCAGCAGACCGTAGAGCGCGTGGCGCACCGGGGCGAAACGCAGCGCGTGCGCCAGTGCCGCCACGAACCCGGGCACGTACGCGCCCCACTTGAACGGCAGAACCAGCGGCGGCGGCCAGTGCTCGTAGGCGTCGCAGTTGGTCAGCACGAGGCGGCCGACGCGCTGGGGGGAGTGGGCGATCACGAGCTGGCAGATGGCGCCGCCGGTGTCGCTCCCGACCAACGTCACGTCGTGCACGTCGAGCGCCGTCAGGAGATCGGCGACGAGACGAGCCAGTCCGCCCGGAGACAGGTCGGCGTCCGACGGCATCGCGGGTTGGTGCCCACCGAGCGGCAGATCGGGCACGATGCAGCGGTACCGTGCCGCCAGCGACGGCACGACCAGTCGCCACAGCGCGCCGTTCACGAGCAGCCCGTGGACGAAGACGATCGGCGGCCCGCTCCCCACCTCACGGTAGCGGATCGTGCCGGCGTCGAGCCGGACCTCGCGGTGCCGACCAAGCCGCTCCGTTCCCTCCATCGGTGATCTCCTCTCCGTCAGCTTCGCGATTAGATGATTGCTTGTTGAATAGCAAGTTATGCTATGGCGCCTCGGTTGTCAACCCCATCGCCGTTCGCTCTTGGCGCTCCCGCGCGCGATACTGGGCGGCCGAGGCGCTACGGGGGCAGGCACGCCGACGGGCGGAAGGAGCGATGGGAGATGGACTACCCGGCCGAGGCGGCGGCGGCACTGGCACGGATCGGGGCTTCGCCGCCGCTGGTCCACCAGATCACGAACGTGGTCGTCACCAACGACTCGGCGAACCTGACGCTCGGGTTCGGGGCGCTGCCGGTGATGGCCTACGCGCCGGAGGAGGTCGCCGAGATGGCGGCCCTCAGCCAGGCGCTGGTCCTCAACATCGGCACCCTCTCCGCCGCGGAGATCGAAGCCATGCTCCTTGCCGGGCGCGCCGCCGGCGAGGCCGGGGTGCCGATCGTGCTCGACCCGGTCGGCGCCGGGGCGACCCGGTTTCGGACCGAGAGCGCGCTCCGCCTCCTCGCCGAACTCCCGATCACCGTCCTCCGCGGCAACCGGGGGGAGATCGGGGCGCTGGTCGGCAGCGGCGCCGTCCGCGGGGTGGAGGCGGTCGGCACGGAGGACCCGCGGGAGGTGGCGGAGGCGGCCGGCGCCCGCTTCGGGGTCACGACCGCGGTCACCGGACCGGTCGACGTGGTGGTCGGCGGCGGCCGGACATTGCTGGTCCGGAACGGGCATCCGCTTCTCGGCCGGATCACCGGCTCCGGCTGCATGGCGACCGCCGCGATCGGCATCTTCCTCGCCGCCGGCGACGACCCGCCCGTGCAGACGGCGCTCGCGCTGGCGACCTACGGCCTCGCCGCCGAGCGCGCCGCCGTTGGCGACCCGGGTCCAGGCACCTTCCGCGCCCGCCTCCTCGACGAGGTCGCGGCCCTCGGGACGACGGGGACGGCGGAGGTGCGGGTGACGGAGGGGTAAGCCCCCGAGGCCGGTCCGGCGCGGGGTTGGACGCAATGGAAGGCAGCGCTTGCCGCCCCACCCCCGATGGTCCCCAGCCGGGAGCCATCACGACGCTGTCGGCCCGCAGGGCGACGGACGACGCAACCACCACCCCGCCCGAACGCCGCGTTCCCCGTCCCGTTCCTGCGCCGCGCGCCCCCCGTAGTCCGCCGGACCCGCTTTGACCGTGCGACTGAGAGAAGGCGGAGCGGTGCCCGCCTTCGCGCCGGGGTTGCGGTTGAGTGAACTCTTCTACCGGGAAGCGGTCCGGCCGGTCCTCGACCGGTCGTTCCCCGAGCTTCCGCATGCCGCGGCGCTGCTCGGCCACGGGTCGGAGGTGCTCGGCTTCGACACGGTCCGTTCAACCGACCACGAGTGGGGACCGCGGCTGCTCATCTTCCTCGAAGCCGACGACGCCCTCCGCCACGCCGACGCGATCCGGGAGACGCTCGGTCACCGGTTGCCGCACCGGTTCCGGGGCTACCCGACCAACTTCGGGCCGGCCGACGACGAGGGGGTCAACCAGCTGGCCGCGGCGACGGCCGGTCCGATCACCCACAAGGTGTCCGTCATCACCGTCGCCGCGTTTGTGGAGGATCGCCTCGGGGTCGCCGCCTACCCGTCGGTCAATCTCCTCGACTGGCTCGTCTGCTCGGAGCAGCGCCTGTTGGAGGTCACCGCCGGTGCGGTCTTCCACGACGGGCCGGGCGAGCTCACCGCGGTCCGCGGGCGGCTCGCGTATTACCCGCGCGACGTCTGGCTGTACCTGCTTGCGGCCCAACGGGCACAAATTTCCCAGCAGGAGGCGTTCGTCGGGCGCTGCGGCGAGGTCGGCGACGAACTCGGCTCGGCGCTGGTGGGCGCGGCGCTGGTGCGCAACCTGATCCGCATCTGCTTTCTCATCGAGCGCCGTTACGCCCCCTACGCCAAATGGCTCGGTTCGGCGTTTGCGCGTCTCGATTGCGCCGCCGAGCTCGGACCGCTCCTCGACGCGGCGCTTGCGTCCCGCTCCTGGCGGGAACGGGAGGGCCACCTTGGCGGAGCCTACGCGGCCGTCGCGGCGATGCACAACCGGCTCGGCGTCACCGATCCGCTGCCGACCGAGGTGACGCCCTACCACGGCCGCCCGTTCCGGGTCATCCACGGCGAACGCTTCGCCGACGCGGTCCGGGACGGTATCGCCGATCCCCGCGTCCGCGCCCTGCCGCCGGATATCGGCTCCGTCGACCAGTTCGTCGATTCGACGGACGTGCTGTCCAATGCGGAACGGCGGCGACGGCTGAAGGCGGTCTACGGCGAGGAAGGTCTCGAACGGCTCGCGCCGTCGAGCGACGGGTGACGGCGGCCGGCCATCGTGGCCGTTCCGCGAGGATTGGGGAGTCTGGGAAGGGCGATGAGGTGGGTCCGCCCCGACGTCGGCCACCGGCTCCGCACGGCGGGTTCCGGTTGATCGTCGGCACGGGTCACCGCCCGGACCGGGGCGACCCACCACGTCCGCCCTCCCCCGCACCGCCTGGATCCGCCCTCTACCTGGCTTACCCGAGGAGCCTTCGCCCCCGCCATCGACCGACGCGGGCGGGACGTCAAGGGTCGCGAAGGTCAGGCTCGTCTCCCCTGCCCGGCCTGTCATCTCCCAGCCTCCCGCGGTCGGAAAGTTCGGCCCGAAGGAATGGCCGCCGTGGTGACCGAAGCCGTCCGAGATCGGCGGGGAGCGGCGGGGCGGTCGGGTCGAGGTGCCGGTCCTTGATCGCGAGGGGCCTGGGGGCGTAGCGATCCCAGGCTCACTTCATTGGGACGAGGGAGCCGGCGGGCAGAGTGCACGTTCTCGGCACCGGTCCCCGGCTCTGGTCGGACCACATCCAGAGGTCGATCCAGAGCGCCGTGTTGCGGAACCCGCCACCTCTGGAGCCGTCGGGGTTCGGAACGGTGCCGGGCGGCGAAGGCCAGCTGTCGTCGTGACGGGTGACGGCACAGGAGACGGACTGGTCGCCGAACCGGGGCGGCGGGCATCGGCGCCACGCCGTCGGCGGCCGGCGCCGGAACCATGGCCGACGCCCCGATCGCGACCATCGCGATCGACACGAATGCGACGTTCGCTCGCCACGCATTGGCAACGCGTCTCCGTCCCGGTGGGTTCCCGACCGTCTTCCCGATGGTACTCCCACCGCTCAATCGGCTCGGCCCGTCTTGCCGTTACGTCGACTCCGGCGGTGCCCCCAGGTACCCGTTCGCCAGCCCCGCGTCCTGGAGTTGGTCCGCACCGATGTTGCGGGCCAGCACCGCGAGGCCGGCGAGGTGGGCCTGGAGGCCGGCGGTGCTGGCGCAGCAGTCGACCAGCACCACCGGCTTGATCCCGAGGTCGAAGACGTCCATCGCCACTTTGAGGACGCACATGTCGGTGTCGATGCCGACGACGGCGACGCTCCTCGGGGCAAGGTCGCGGAGGCGCGCCGCCAGGTCGTCCGGGATGCCGGTGAAGCCGGGCTTGGTGAAGACCAGGTCGGGCGCGGCCAGGGGCGCCAGCGCCGGCGCCAGGTCGGTCTCCGGTGGTTCGGCGCAGGCGTGCCAGTCGAGGAAGCGGCCGTAGGGGCCGTTCTCGGTATTGACGAAGCGGGTAAAGAGGACGGGATCGTGCTCCCCGCGTTCGATCAGGCGGCGGACCCGATCGGGGACGTGCGCCGTGAACGGGTTGACGAACCCGTTCTGGACGTCGACCACCAGCAGCGCTCGCGACATCGTCCGTCTCCCTTTCTCCCGTTGCCTGTGGCCCATCGCTGGTTCCCCGGCGCACAATCCGGACCCGCCACCGTCCCCGGTCGGAGCGGCGCCCGTCCGTGCCCGCCGCTTCGACGTACACCGAACAGACCGGGAGCGGGGCGACCGGTCGGTGGCTGGTATACTCCGCGCCACTTCCCACCACCCGACCCGAGAGCGGTGACGGTCGCCGGACGGCGACCGGGGAGGTCGACACCTTCGATGCCCAGGTTCCGTCCGTCCGTCCTGCCCCGACGCCTGGAAGGACGCGCCCCCGCTCGGAGGGACCGTGCGATGGCTTTGCCGTTCCGCCCGTCGTCCCCATCTCCCTCCATCGGCCCGCGACCGCGTCGCGCGGCGCTCGCGGTCGCGCTCACGGCGGCGCTCCTTGGAATGCTCCTGACGGCGGTCCGGCCGGCGGGCGCGCAGATTCCTGAGCCGCCCTACCTCGGGCCTCCGGCCGGATTCGGCGCGGCCGAGACGGAGCACTTCCGCGTCTTCGCCGAGGACGGGGCGGCGATGGACGCCGGCGCCTTCGCGATTGCCTACGGGTCGATCGCGGAGCGTGCGCACGCCGAGCTGGGCGCCCTCTTTCCACCCCCCTCCGCCAAGCTTGTGCTCACCGTCTACGCCGACGACGCCACCTTCGCCGCGGCGACGCGCGGGGCGCCCCGGCCCGATCCACTCGGGCGGGAGGTGCTGGCCGACCCCGGGGTCGGCGACATCGCGCTGTCGCTACGCCGCTTCGCCGCCCGCTCGCCGCGGGAGGCGGAGAACGGGCTGCGCCGCGTCGTCGCCCAGGTGCTGCTGCGGCGGCTCGCCCGGGGCAATCTGCCGCGCGGCTTCGACCAGGGGATCGCGGCGTACGTCGAGCGGCCCGTCGGCCAGGAACTGGCGAAGACCGCGGCGCTGCTCCAGAACGCCCGCCAGCGGGATGACCTCCTCAGCTGGTCCGACCTGAACCGGACGCAGCCGCCGACCGCCGAGCCGGAGATGGTCGCCGCGCACGCCTACGGCGTGGTCGCCTTCCTGGTCGAGCGCCACGGGCTCCGCTCCCTGACCGGATTCGTCTCCGCGCTGGCGACCGAGCCGGACTGGCGCGCCGCGATGCGGACGGTCTACCAGCGCTCCCCGGGGGAGCTGGAGGATCAGTGGCGAGAGAACCTGCCGCGCTGGACGGCCGGGGGCTGG
>CADCWL010000207.1 GCA_902806405.1 uncultured Thermomicrobiales bacterium
CCCGCGGCGCCGACGACCTGACGTTCGGGCGGTAGGGCCGCGACGGCGGCGGCGAGCCGACCGGAGTGGCCGCGAGAAGGAGGACCGGGACCATGACGACGAACGGGCGCGTCCACGGGCCGGGGGAGACAACCCTCGGGGCCGTCAACATGCACTGCTCGCACGACCCGGAGGCGAACTGGAAGAAGTACCTCGCCTTCGTCGAAGAGGCGGCGCTGCGCGGCACCGATTACCTCGTCTTCCCCGAAGTCTCGCTCCACGGCTACCTGATGGGCGCGCGCTCTCTCGGCACGCCCGAGATGGGCGAGCAGCTCGACTACTTCCGGCGCGTCGCCGAGCCGATCCCCGGGCCGACGACGGAGCGGCTGACGGAGCTGGCGGCCCGCCACAACATGCTGATCCAGGCCGGCCTCGCCGAACGCGCGATGGACGGCAACCTGGTCTATAACTCCGCGGTCCTGGTCGGGCCGCGCGGCGTGGTCGGCGTGTTCCGGAAGCTGCACAACCAGTTCGAGTGGCCCATCTTCTCCCCCGGCGACCACCTCTCCGTCTTCGAGACGCGGCTCGGCAAGGTCGGCATGTTCATCTGCTACGACCTGGCCTTCCCCGAGACCGTCCGCGCCTTCGCCCTGCAGGGGGCGACGATCGCGGCGCTGACCACCGCCTGGCCGATGAAGGGGGACGACCCCGAGACCGACTTCTACGGCTACACCTACGACCTCTTCAGCCGGGCCAACGCCCTCTCGAACCAGCTGTGGATGGTCTGCAGCAACCAGGTCCTCCGGCCGCCGACGCCGGGCTGCGCCAACTACTACGGCCACAGCCGGATCATCGCCCCGACGGGGAAGATCGTGGCCGAGATCGGGCACGAGGAGGGGTTGGTCACCGCCACGGTCGACCTGCGGGACGGCATCGAGCAAGGACGGACGCGGGACTTCTTCGGACTGAACCTGCTGCAGGACCGGCGGCCGGAGTTCTACGGGCTGGTGGCCGACAAGGGCATCTACCACGCCGGCAGCGTCGCCCCCGCCATCCGGCAGTCGTTCCCGGACGCGGACCGGGCGAGACGAGGGGTGGCGGTCGGGGAGCGCGAGCTGGTCGCCGGCGACTTACCCCCGGGCCGGGCTCGCACAGGCGGAGGCCAGCAGGCGCCCGGAAGCCCCCGCAGGATCCCGATCATCCCGCGACCGGCCAACCCCGAGTGCAAGACCGGGAGCGCGCGCGAGGTGGGCGCGGTCCTGATCGCCGCCGCGGGCGACGACATGGCCGCCCTCTGGCGGCTGGCGCTCATGACCGGAATGCGGCGCGGGGAACTGCTCGGCCTCACCTGGGAGGATGTCGACCTCGACCGCGGCGCCCTGGCGGTGCGCCGCACCCTGAGCCGGGGCACCGGCGGGACGTGGGAGCTCGGCGCGCCGAAGACGGCGCACGGGAGGCGGTCGATCGCCCTGCCGGCCTCGTGCGTCGCGGCCCTCCGCGCGCACCGGGCCGTGCAGAACGCCGAGCGGCTCCGGCTCGGTGACCTCTGGCAGGACGACGGGTTCGTCTTCGCTAACCGGACCGGCGGGCCGCTCCACGTCAACAGCCTCGCGCTCCGCTTCGCCAAGCTGATCGCCGCCGCCGGCGTCCCGACCATCCGCTTCCACGACCTGCGGCACACGTCGGCGACGCTGATGCTGGCGAACGGGGAGCACCCCAAGATCGTGCAGGAGCGGCTAGGCCACTCCGACGTCGGGATCACCCTGAACCGCTACAGCCACGTGACGCCCGACATGCAGCGGGGCGCGGCCGACCGGCTCGACGCCCTGATTGGGGGCGTTTCGGCATCGGCGTGACAAAGACGTGACAAAGAGGGGGGAGGAAAGCGAGAAACCCGCGTCATTACGCGGGTTTCGTTGCGGTGGTGCCGGAGGGGGGATTCGAACCCCCATGGGGTCGCCCCCGCCGCATTTTGAGTGCGGTGCGTCTGCCGTTCCGCCACTCCGGCGCGGTGTCTCGGGGGAGTGTATCGCAGCAACGGGCGGGCGTCCGGTTCCCCGTGCGGCACGTTGCCGTGAAGCATCGGCGCTCCTGGACTCGGTGGGCCTCCTCGATTGGCGACCTCAACGGCGACGACACTGAGCCTGCTGCCGCGCCCTATGGCGCTGGCAGCGCCCGCGGAGACGGCGGCCGCCCCGGCGCCACCGTCCCTCACCGGCCCCGCCCCGATCCCGACCGGTCCACGCCCGATCGTCCCCTGCGGAGAGCGGTCGTGGACGAGACGGGTCGCCCCAAGTCTGGCTGGTCGCGCCGGTGGCAGCGCTGCTCGTCCTGCCACCGGCGGACGGGGGCGGACTGCCCCCGCGGCGGCTCGACGAGCGGGAGCGAACCTTCCGGCTGCCGAACGCGTCGGCGGCGGTTCACCGGCTTATCGATGGCGAGCTGCCGACCGACGCCGTCGGCTCCAACTGCGCCGACCACGGCCGGAAGCACGGCCACCTCATTGCCCGGGCCTACCGTCTCCGCCAACGGACCCGCGCCTGAGAATCGGCCCTCCACCGACGACGCGGGGTGGATCGCTCGCGGCTCCTGTGATGTCGGGGAGAGCGGTGAGGGCCGGGCGCTCCGCCTCGCCCCGGCGTCCTTCGCCGCCTGCGCCGCACAGGCCGTTTCCACTGGGTCGCACGCCGGCGGCCCCCTGCCCGCTTACTTCCTTGCCCTCGGCGCCTGGCTCGAAGCGTTGGCGCGTCTCTGGCGGTGGTCGCCTGCCTCGTCGATACTTCATCCGGACGAGGAACGCCGGCCCGCTAGCGAACAGGACCCCCGCGCGTGAGCATCACCGCCGAGACCCTCCCGACCGAGCGCACTGGGCGCGCCTTCGCCACCGTCGACGACCTGGCCCGGATGCTCGGCGAGGAGCGCTACGTCGCTGAGCGCGGCCTCGCGACCTCGCTCTACCTGACGCTCCGTCTCCAGAAGCCGCTCCTGCTCGAAGGGGAGGCGGGGGTCGGCAAGACCGAGATCGCCAAGGTTCTGGCTGCCATCCTCGGTGCCCCCCTGATTCGCCTCCAGTGCTACGAGGGGCTCGACGCCGCGGCCGCCATCTACGAGTGGGATTACCCGCGCCAGATGCTCTACCTGCGGACCCTAGAGGCGACCGGCGGCGCGGACCGGGAGGCGGCCCGGCGCGACCTCTTCGGCGAGGAGTTCCTCCTCAAGCGCCCGCTCCTGCAGGCGATCGATGCCGCCCACGATCGCTCCCCCGTCCTCCTCATCGACGAGGTTGACCGTGCCGACCAGGAACTGGAGGCGTTCCTGCTCGAGCTCCTCTCCGATTTCCAGGTGACGGTGCCCGAGCTGGGAACGATCCGCGCCGAGCACGTCCCGGTCGTGATCCTGACCTCGAACCGGACCCGCGAGATCCACGACGCCCTGAAGCGGCGTTGCCTCTACTTCTGGATCGACTACCCCTCCTTCGAGAAGGAGTATCTGATCCTCTCGACCAAGGTCCCGGAGGCGCCGCAACGCCTGGCCCGTCAGATTTGCGCCTTCACCCAAGGGCTGCGCCAGGTCGACCTCTTCAAGCCGCCCGGCATGGCCGAGACGCTCGACTGGACCCGCGCCCTGCTCGCCCTCGGCTCCGCCGAGCTCGGCGACGAGACCGTCGACGACTCCCTCGGCGTCATCCTGAAGTACCAGGAGGACGTCGATCAGGTGCGCGGTGCCGTCGCCCACGACCTCATCCAGCGCGCTGCGCGCGCCACCGCCTGATCTCGTCGGAGGCCGCGTTCGTCTCCTAACCGCCGGGCCGACGCCTCCCCGACCCGCCGCCGCTCATTCCCAGGCACGTGGGAACTCGTCCGCGTCGCGCCCTACGGGGGAGATCGCAGCTTCCTCTGGGTTGCGGCGCAAGGCGGCCCGCCCACGCCCGCGTGCCGGGCGTCACGACGGCACGGGGAAGTGCCCGAACAAGGGCGCATCGCACCGAATCCGCAAGCCGAAAGCGAGCCCCGCCCCATGCTCACCAGTCCCAGCCCGGCCGACGCCGTCTCCGCCCCCCGCGTCGGGGCGAACCTGCTCCATCTCGGCCGCCGGCTGCGGCGAGCCGGTCTCCCGATCGGCACGGGGCAGATCTTGAGCTTCGTCGAGGCGATGGGCGCAATCGAGGTGCGGCGGCGCAACGACGTCTACCACGCCGCCCGCGCGACCCTCGTCACCCGGCCGGAGCAGATCCCGGTCTTCGACGCCGAGTTCGCCCGCTTCTGGCGTCTGCTGGCGGGCGCCGAGCCGGCCGCGCTCGACGCCTTCGTTGCCTCCGACGCGCCGGAGCGGCTCCCCCTCTCCGAGGAGGGCCGGACGCGGCACGAGACCGCCGAGGGGGAAGGCGGCGCCAAGGAGCGCGAGCGGACCGTCGTGGCCATCGCGGAGGCGGAGGGGGCCGCGGAGGCGGACGCCGACGAGACGGAGGAGCTGGCGGTCCCGCCGGAGGACGTCCTGATCTTCAGCGCGCGCGAGGCGCTGCGGAAGAAGGACTTTGCGCAGTGCTCACCGGGCGAGATCGCCGAGGCACGCAGGATCGTGGAGGCGATGGACTGGCGGCTCGGCAGCCGCCGCACCCGGCGCCGGGTCAGGGCGACCGCGGGCGACCTGATCGACCCCCGGGCCACCCTCCGCCGAAGCCTGCGCCATGGCGGCGTCCCGCTGGAGCTGCGCCACCGCCGGCGCAAGGAGCGGACCCGGCCGCTCGTCCTCCTCTGCGACATCTCCGGCTCGATGGACCGCTACGCCCGCCTCCTGCTCCGCTTCGTTCATGCCCTCGGCCGCGGCATCGACGCGACGGAGGTCTTCGTCTTCGGCACCCGGCTCACCCGCATCACCCGCGAGCTCCGCAAGCGGGACGTCGACGATGCGCTGACCGACGTCACGAAATCGGTCGACGACTGGTCGGGCGGGACCCGGATCGGCGAGGCGATCAAGGGGTTCAACTTCCGCTGGAGCCGGCGCGTGCTGCGCTCCGGCGCCACCGTCGTCGTCATCAGCGATGGCTGGGACCGCGGCGACCCGGAGCTCCTTGGGCGAGAGATGGCCCGCCTCCAGCGCTCCTGCCGCCGCCTGATCTGGCTGAACCCCCTCCTCGGCGCCCCCGGCTACCAGCCGCTGACCCAGGGGATGCGGGCCGCCCTCCCCTACGTCGACGACTTCCTGCCGGTCCACAACCTGCGCAGCCTGGAGGCGCTCGCCGCCCTCCTCGGCCGCGTCGGCGACGAGCCGCCGCTCCGCCGCAGCGTCCCGCCCCCGACCGTCTGACACCCGCACGGCGGAGAGCGCCGGACTATACTTTGGAAAGTAAGGACGCGTTCGCGTTCGTCTCCCCCCGGGATCGGGGGGCAAGGGGGCCCCAGCATCGTGAAGGACGTTCTCGCCGACATCGAAGCGTGGCAAGCGGGCGGTCAGCGCGTCGCCGTCGCCACGGTTGTCAAGGTCGAAGGGTCGGCGCCGCGGCCGGTTGGGGCGGCGATGGCCGTCTCCGCCGGCGGCGACCTGGCCGGTTCGGTCAGCGGCGGCTGCGTCGAGACCGCGGTCTTCGAGGAGGCCCAAGAGGTGCTGCGGACCGGCACCCCGAAGCTGCTTCGGTACGGCATCACCGACGAGATGGCCTGGGACGTCGGGTTGGCCTGCGGCGGCACGATCGAGGTCTTTGTCGAGCCGGTGGCCGGGTGAGCGACCCGGGGCCTCCGAACGGGCGCGCTGCCCGTGCGCTGCACGAGCGGCTCACGGCGGCGCTTGACGCGCGCGAGCCGGTGGCGGTCGGGACGGTCGTCCGGGGCTCGCCGCTCGGCGCCAAGCTGCTCGTCCTGCCCGAGGAGATCGTCGGCGGCCTCGGCGATACGCAGCTCGACGCCCTCGTCGCCGCCGATGCCCGGAGGTTGCTCCGCGAGGAGCGCTCGGAAACCCGGCCCTACCCGGTGGCCGACGCGGCGGCCGCTGTCGAGGTCTTCCTGGAGACCTTCCCGCCGCCGCCGACGCTGCTCATCTTCGGCGCCGTCCACGTCGCCCAGGCGCTCTGCCGCTTCGCCAAGGCGCTCGGCTTCGACGTGGTCGTGACCGACGCCCGCGCCAAGCTCGCCACGCCGGAGCGCTTCCCGGAGGCGGACCGGATCATCCGGGCCTGGCCGGACGAGGCGCTGGAGGAGCTGACGATCGCGGCCAACACCTACGTCGCGATCCTCACCCACGACCCGAAGTTCGACGAGCCGGCCCTGCTCGGGAGCCTGGAGACGCCCGCCGCCTACGTCGGCGCCGTCGGCAGCCGGTCCACCAATCGGGACCGCCGGCGGCGCCTACTCGACGCCGGCCTCGCCCCGGAGCAGCTGGCCCGGGTGCGCGGTCCGATCGGCCTCGACATCGGCGCCGACACCCCGGAGGAGATGGCGATCTCGATCCTGGCCGAGATCATCGCCGTCCGCCACGGTCGCGCCGGCGGTCCCCTGACGGAAGCGACCGGCCCGATCCGCGGCAGGCCGGGTGAGGCGGACGGCGCCACCGAGGCCGCGGCCCAGGCGGACCCGCCGTCGACCGCTCCGGGTCCGCGCGTGCGGGCCGGGTCCTCGTCCGCGCCGTCCGCGTCGTCGTCGTAGGGGAGGGCTCCGTGCCCTCCCGCGGCGAGCGCGGCAAGCCGACCCACCCCGGATCTCGCCCCGCTGAGGCACCGGTCGGCATGGAGCCCTCTCCTACGGTGGTCCCGTGCCGGCCGCCCTCGAGCGACTCCCGACAGCCGGTGCCCCCGTTCGTCTCCGGCCTGATCCTCGCCGCCGGCCGCTCCTCCCGGCTCGGCCGCCCGAAGCAGCTCCTGCCGCTGGCGGGCCGCCCGATCCTGGCCCACGTGCTCGACAACGCGGCCGCCGCGGGGCTGGCCGAGGTCGTCCTCGTGCTGGGACACGACGCGGTGCGGATCGGCGCCGCGGTCGGCGACCGCGGCCAGCGCGTCGTCGTCAATCCGGACTTCGCCGACGGCCAGAGCACGTCGCTGCGGGCGGGTCTTGCCGCGCTCGATCCGGCCGCGGCGGCCGTGGTCGTTCTCCTGGGCGACCAGCCCCAGGTTGGTCCCGCGGTGGTCGACGCGCTGATCGACGCGTTCCGCGCCGGCGGCGGTCCGATCGTCGTCCCGTGCTACGGGGGCCGGCGCGGCAACCCGATCCTCTTTGCCCGCGGTCTCTTCCCCGAGTTGGCCCGCGTCGTCGGGGACGAGGGCGCGCGCGGCGTCGTCCGCGCCCGCGCGCCCGAGGTGGTCAAGGTGCCGGTCGGCGGCGGCCCCCCACCGGCGGACGTCGACACGGAAGAGGACTACGCGGCGCTCCTCGCCGCCTGGCCCCGGGCACGCCTCGCCCTACTCGACTGAGCTGCCGATCGGGCATCGCTACAAAGGGAAGCGCATTCCGCTACCATCGTGGCATCTCTCGGCACGCCCGATGCAAGATGGGGATCGACGGCGGGAGGTGCGCAACGGCCCGCCTCCGGTGGGGACCGCGCTCGGGAGCGGAGGGCAGGATGGACAACTCACCCCGGCTGCCGACCGTGGCGTTCGTGACGGCGGCGATCCTCGGTCTTATCGCGGGGCTCTCCTACCTCGGCCGGGAGATCGCGGAGGTTCCGTTCCTCTCCGAGATCGAGATCGGTCTGGTCGCGATCGCGTTCACGCTCGGCATCTTCGGCATCCAGGGCTGGATCGGGGTCGCGGTCGAGGGGCGTGAGCTGCGTCCCGGATTCACGCGCCCGCGGCTGACCGACCCCCTGAGTCTGGCCATCGTTGCCTTCTCGCTGCTGCTGCTGGGGATCGCGATCGCGCTTGCCCTCGGCATCGTCTGGGGCTGGGGACCGATCGCCCTCGGCGCCCTTGCCGGAGCAGGCAGCCTGATCCTGGCGATGCTGCTGATCTTCTACAAAGAGGCCTTCGTCGGCGACGAGGCCCGCTTCGACGATCGGGAGGACGGCGTGCCCTGGTAAGCGCCGATCGATAGTGCGGGTTGGCTAGGGATTGGGACGGTGGGAGAAGGTTGGAGGATGGCCATGGTGGACGGAAGGAAAGCGGGCGATGAGTTCGGGCGCGGCCTCCACGGGGACATGCCCCTCGATGCCGAGCCGTCGTTGGGCGGCGTTCCCCCGGCGGACGAACCGAAGGCGGGTCCCTTCTCCCGCCGCCAGGTACTGAAGTGGGTGATTCGCGCCGGCTATCTCGCCTTCGCTGCCGCCTTCGCCGTGCCCGCCTTCGCCCTCCGGACCCTTAGCCAGCGGCAGCAGGCCGTGGCCGCCGGGGCGCCGCTCGTCTACGCGCCGACCACCTCCGGCGCGTCGGTCGGCGCGCCGCTGCTCGCCGCCGATCTCGCCGTCGGCGACGGCGTCCAGGTCTTCGCCGAGGGGACGCAGGACGACCAGAACACACTGATCCAGGTGGTTCGGGTGGCCGAGGGGAGCGGAGCCGAAGGGCTCGTCGCCTACAGCGCCATCTGCACCCACCTCGGCTGCCCCGTCTACGCCGACCTCAGCCCTGAGGGGCTGATCGCGTGCCCCTGCCACGGCAGCCAGTTCGACCCCGCGAGCAACGCCCAGGTCGTCGGCGGCCCCGCGGAACGGCCGCTCCCGTCGCTGCCGATCGAGGTCGGCGACGACGGCGCCGTGCTGGCGGCCGGCGAGTTCAACGGCCCGGTCGGCATCGCCGGATAGCCCGCACCCACAGCCAACGAGGAAGAAGGCCCCCCATGCGCGAGACGCCAGTGCCCGCTAGCCACGATCCGGACCGCGTGTACTACGCCGACCTCGTCGCGGAGCGGCGACAGGGCGCCGCCCTCCCTGCTCCCGCGTCCGCATCCGCGATCGCACCGCGCGTGAAGAGCGACCGGCCGAAGGGGTGGCTGGACGAGCGGATCGGGACCCACGCCTTCTTCCTCAAGTTCGGGCGCAAAGCGTTCCCGGTCCACAGCACCTTCTTCTTCGGCGAGATGGCCAGTTTCGCCTTCGTTATCCTGATCCTGACCGGGGTCTACCTCGGTCTCATCTACGTCCCCTCGAACGCCGAGGTCGACCTCGGCGAGGGCCCGCTGCCCCAGGCCTTTGCCAGCACCCAGTTGATCGAGTCGATCCCGGTGGCGAACCTCTTCCGCAGCGTCCACCACTGGTGCGCGCACCTGATGGTCGCCTCGATTCTGCTCCACACGCTGCGGATCTTCTTCACGGGCACCTACCGGAAGCCTCGGGAGTTGAACTGGGTGATCGGGGTCGCCCTGCTGGCGATGACCCTGATCGCGTCGTTCGTCGGCTACTCCCTGCCGTACGACTCCTACGCGGTGACGGCGACCGGGATCGGCTACGGCATCGCCCGCTCGATCCCCTACGTCGGGAACATCGCCGCCGACCTCTTTTTCGGTGGCCTCTTTCCGACGCTCGGCAGCCTGCCTCGGCTCTACACGATCCACGTCTTCGTCATGCCGCTCCTCCTCCTCGGTGGCATCAGCGCCCACGTCCTGCTCGTGATCAAGCAGAAGCACACCCAGCCGGGCTACGCCCGCAAGCTGGCAGAGCCGGGCCGCGTCCTCGGGGTGCCGCTCTGGCCCTACCAGGCGCTCCTCGCCGGCCAACTCCTGTTGCTCATGTTCGGCGGCCTCTTCCTCCTCTCCGCCTTCGTCCCGATCCACCCGCTCGACGCCTACGGCCCTCCAGGGGGTGCCGCCTCCGACGTCAAGCCGGACTGGTACCTGATGTGGACCTACGGCTTCCTGAAGATCATTCCCACCTGGGCCACCCTCTCCGTCGACTTCTTGAACCTCAACATCGGGCCGGAGTTTATCGGCGGCATCCTCTTCCCCGGTTTCATCTTCACGCTGATCGCGCTCGCGCCCTGGCTGGACCGCACCAACCACCGCGGCAAGCGTTTCGAGTACCTGGAGCCGCCGACGCAGGCGCCGGCCCGGCTCGCCGCTGGGGTCGCCGTCCTGGTCTTCGTTGGGACGATGTTCCTGGCCGCCTTCTACGACGAAATCGGCCTCAGCCTGCTACTGATGTGGGTCATCGCCCTCGTTGCCCCCCTCGCCAGCGCCGTGGTCGCCTACGGTATCGCCTGGAGTCGGAGTCCTGCCGAGGAAGACAAGTTCGACCCGACCGCCGCCCCGGAGGAGCCCTCGCTGGCGGCGGTGGTGGGGGACTGAAACAGCGACCGCTCTCGGCATCGCGATCCTGCCCCGGGACGTGGGTGAATGAACGTCCTCGGGCCGGACCGCGATGCCGCCGCTTCCTCGGAGACGCGACGACCGTCGGCGCTAAGCGTTCGGCCGAGCGGTTGGGCCAGGGCGTAGGTGACACAACCGCCGAGCGATGCGTGCGGGGTCCCGGCCTAAGGCTGCGCCACGGATTGGCCGGACGCCGGATGCGTGGCGTCCTGGGTCACCAGTCGCCTGCTCGAGACGCGGTCACCGCTGCCTCGATGCTTTTTCCTCGCTCACCCTTGAGAGGCGTTCCCACGTCCTGCCGATATTGACGTCAAGCACCGTCTGCCGCGGCACGCCTTCCGTCGGGAGACGTTCTGTCGGCTCGGCGCCTGGCTCGTTCTCGAGGAGGGTGCGTACGTCTAGGACGGCGCGGACGAGCCGCCCGTCTCCCAGCGCTCGTGCCGCGCGTTCGCGAACTCGACCTCCTCGCGCTAGGTCGTGCGGGAGGAGTCGACACCGCCGTTCTACAGACCGGTAAGCGGATCCTTCACCTGTGGGGTCGGGCGGTCCGGTCCGAGTCGTGTTGCTCCTCGGCGCTCCTGTTTGTTACGACGGGCTGCCAAAGATGCCGTCATCCATCCGTTCCAGGACCCGGTCGAAGGCGTCCAGGGTCTCGTCCACGTCCTCGTCGGTGTGGGCGGCGGAGAGGAAGCCTCCGCCGTGGAACAGCTCGACTCCCTCCAGCAACATTCCGAGATGGAGCTGAACGGCGAGCGGCGTCTCGCCGCTTTTCTTGAGCGTCGCCGCGGCGATCCCGGTCGGGGCCCGGAGATCGCCGGCCGTCCGGTTGGCGCAGTTCTCGCCGAGCGACACGTGGAAGGCCGAGCTCTCCCCCCAGGCGAAGCCGGGGAGGCCGCGGCGTGAGAGCGTCGCGTTCATCCCGGCACGGAGGCGGGCGGCGAGCGAGTCGCAGCCCGCCTGCAGCGCCGGGTCGGCGCAGCGCGCCAGGCAGGCGACGCCGGCGGCCGCCGAGAGCGGATTGGCGTTGAAGGTGCCCGGGTGACGCACCTTCCGGGTCGCGTTCCAACCCGGCTCGTCCTTAAACTCCAGCCGCTCCATGACCGCCGCCGACCCGGCAACCGCGCCGCCGGGCAGCCCGCCGGCGACGATCTTGGCCAGCGTGGTCAGGTCCGGCATCACCCCGAGCCGAGCCTGGGCGCCCCCCGGCGACCAACGGAAGCCGGTGATGACCTCGTCGAAGATCAGGACCGTGCCGTGGGCCGTCGCCAGCTCCCGCAACCGGGCCAGGAAGCCATCGGCGAGCGGGATGGTGCCCCATGAGCCGCCGCTCGGCTCGACGATGATCGCGGCCACGTCGCCCACGGCCAGCCGGGCCTCGACCGCCCCGGGGTCGTCGGCGGGGAGGACCGCGACCGTGCCCATCACCGCCGGCGGGATGCCGGGGCTGCCGGGATCGTCGAACGGCGGCTTCTCCCCCTTCACGGCGTAGTCGTTCCAGCCGTGAAAATGCCCCTCGAACTTGAGCAGCGTCGGACGCCCCGTGAAGGCGCGAGCGAGCCGCACCGCGAGCAGGGTCGCCTCCGTGCCGGAGGAGGTGAACTTAACGAGCTCCGCGGAGGGCACGAGGCCGGCGACCGCCTCCGCCCACCGGATTTCCCCCTCATGGCCGGCCCCGTAGTGGGTGCCGTTCCCGAGCTGGGCGCGGACCGCCTCGGTCACGGACGGCTCGTTGTGGCCGAGGATCAGCGCCCCGTGGCCGACGACGTAGTCGAGCAGTTCGTGCCCGTCGACGTCCCATTTGCGGGCACCGTCGGTGCGGGCAACGTAGGGCGGGAACGGCTTCAGGTGACGGCCGTCGTGGGTGATCCCGCCGGGGATAACGGTGCGCGAGCGGCGGTGGAGCGCCAGCGAGCCGGCGAAGCGCTCCTCGAACTCCTGTCGGATCGACGTGGTGGCGGGAGCCTGGGCCATGGTCGGCGTCCTCCGGATTCTGGGAAGCGAGGGCAGAGAAGCGGGGGCGATTCGGGGCGACTATAGGACCGGGGCGACGGGGTGTAAAGGCGCGACGATACGCCTCGGCGCTCCCCGGTGGTTCAACCCTCGCGAATCGATCGCGGCGGCACCGGAAGCGTTGCACGGAATGCGGGGTGACCGTGGACGAGATCCCGGAGCAGACGGGCGAAGGCGCCCTTTGCGACGCCGAGAGCATCGAGGCGGCGGCGATCGTCGCCTACCGGGTCAAGCCGGTTCCCGCGATGGGACGCAAGGAGGCAGCCTCGGGTCGTGGTCCCTTATTCCCGAACGAGGGATCGGAGGTTACCGGGGGCCGTAGGTTCTCAAACAGGAGGACCGTACCCAGGTCGACAACGAAGAAAACCCGCGCAGCGTCGACGAGGGAGATTCGCGCGACGTGACGTTCCACGGGTTAGGAAGCTTCGACAAGCGCATCCTAAGAGGGACACGGTCGCGCCTACCGGGGGCCGCGCGTCGTGATGGATCGGCTAGTGCCCCCGCTTCAACGCGTCCGCGTCCGATCCCGTCTCCCCGATCAGGGTATCGACGCGGGCCGCGGCACGGGTCGCGGCGGCGTCGATCGCCGCCAGGCCGGCGCGGAGTCGGTCCCGGTCGGGGGTATCGGCCGTCCGCAGCAGGCGCTGCAGGAGCTGCGCCTGGCCCTTGAGGGCGGTAAGCGGCGTCTTCAGGTCGTGCGAGGCCCGGGCCAGCGCCTCGTCCCGCAGCTGGACCGCGGTCAGGAGATCCGCGAACGCGCGTTCCCGCAGCGCCTCCACCTCGCGGCGCACCCGCCGTCGGCGGAGGGCCGTCCGGGCGGTCCAGACTCCCAGCGCCGCGACCGCCACCGTGGCGCTGCCGATCGGGCGCGCGGGCCTTAGGGCATTGCGGATCGCCGCACGATCGTCGATCGGGGCTCCCCTCTCGGGTGGAGGCAGGAGCCGCAACACGGGACGCGACGATGCCCTATCGCCAGGGGATCCGCTGGGCGCTATCGGGTTGCGTGTCATCGCTCGTGACCTCCTCGGAGGATGCACTGGGTTCCTTGTAGCGGCATTAACGCAAGAGCCGGGCCAGGCTGTAGCGGCGACGACCTGGGCGCATAGTTCCGGGCGACTCCGGATGACATAGGCCCTTCGTCCCGGCCCGGTCGGGTCCCCGGCGTGGGCCGGCTAGGGCGGGAGGTGGTGCAGCCGCGGTAACGGCGAGGCGAACAGCCAACCCGCGGCGAGCAGCATCCCAAGCTCCCCGACCACCAGCGTCCCCGTGAGCCCGATCGCCCCGCCGAGGAGTCCGCCAAGGAGGGAGCCGAGCGGCTGCGACCCGCCGACGAGGAAGCGGAACGTCGCGTTGACCCGGCCGTGGAGCCGGTCCGGCGTCAGCGCCTGCCGCAGGCCGAGGGCGTTCACATTGACGACGATGATCGTCAGCCACTGGAGAAACTCCGAAGCGACCACCATCTCGAGGGCGATCGCCGGGAAGACGGCCGCCAGCGGGATCACCATCCCGCTGACGCCGAACAGGAGTTGGGCGACGACGACGGTCGGCCCCGGCCCGAGGCGGCGCCCGATCGGCGCCGCGATCACGGCGCCGATCAAGGCGCCGACCCCGCCGGTTGCGAAGACGAGCCCGACCGCCGTCGCCGTCAGCCCGAGCTCGCGCGTGAAGTAGAGGACGTAGACGGCGAAGAAGACGTAGGCGAAGAACTCGGTCGTCGTCGCGCTCAGGATCAACGGTCGGAGCACGGGGTGCCGGCGCACCGCGTCGATCCCTTCTCCGATCTCGTCCCGGATCGGCCTCCCGGTGCGGGGGCGGGGCGGGGCCTCCGGCGTGCGGATTCGGGCGAGCAGGAGGGCGGAGGCGAGGAACGAGGCGGCGTCGGCGGCGAGGGCGATCGGCGCGCCGGCGACGCCGATCAGGGTGCCACCGATCCCCGGCCCCGCGATCTGGGCCGTGGAGCGGCTCGCCTCCAGCCTGCCGTTGGCCTCGACGAGGTCCGCGCGCGGGACGAGGGAGGGGAGGTACGAGGCGGAGGCGACATTGGCGAAGACCGCCAGCGTTCCCGCCAGCAGCGCGACGACCGAGAGCAGGCCCATGCTCAGCCGGTCGAAGACTGAGGCGATGGGGATGAGGAGCAAGAGCGCCGCCTGACCCAAATCGGCGGCGATCAGCATCGGGCGGCGGTGGAAGCGGTCGACCCAGACGCCGGCGAGCAAGCCGACGAGGAAGGACGGTGCGGTCCCGGCCGCCGCCAGCAGCCCGACCGCGAACGGGTCCGCCCGCAGCGTGAGGGCCGCGATCAACGGCAGCGCCAGCAGCGTGACCTGGGAGCCGACCTGGGAGATGCCGTGCGCCGCCCAGAACCGGAGGAAGTCCGGCCGCCGCCGGGGGCCGCCGAACCGTCGCCCGCCGCGGTCGAAGGGCGGGCCGGCCAGACGATCCGGGCCGGGAGCGGGATTTCCGTCCGAGCGGACGGACGATGGACGCGGATCGGCCGTGGAATCCATGCGCAAGCCACCCCCGGGAACGATCGGGGGGTGTCGCCCGGTCGGGCGTCCATCCCCGCTCTCCTCTGCGCCGCCGTGTCAGGAGAGCGGGAGGTCCATCATCCGGACGCGCAGCTCCGGGCGGCGGTCGCGTCGAAGAGCGGGCGGATGGTCGGGGGTGTGCACGTGCCCTCCGTGCGGGGTTCGTCCCTGTTTCGCCGTCAGCATAGCGACCGCGACCCCCACCGGCAACGGGTCGAACGACGGCGGGGGCGGCAGCGTGGCGGGCCGGAACGCTTCGGTGGCGGTCGCGCCGGTGGGCGGCTCCCCGGCGGCCGGCGCGGCAATCGCCCCGGGCGGCGTTGCGGCGGGCTCGCCGCAACCGGCATCCGGTCTCGTCCCGGAAGCGGCCCGACGCGGAACGCGGCGGCCGGCGATCTCTCCGCGCTCTTCAAGGGGGGCAACCCCCCGGTGGCAATCGACGGGGTATCGCCGATCGGTGCCGAGCGGCCCCGCGCGAGCGATCGACCACGATCCGGGCGGTGGTGCGAGGGACCCGGCCGCTCGCGTCCCACGTCTCGCGGGCGAAGGCGTGGGTGCCGGGGAAGTCGTCGTCCGGCTGATCCGCGAAGGAGCCGTTGACGCCGAGCTTGACCTTGCCGTGCTTGGCCCCGTCGACGGACCGGGCGCGGAGGGCGTCGCCGTCCGGTTCGACGTCGTTGCGGAGGAGGCCGGGCGCGTTCACCCTCAAGGTCCTGTCCGCTGTGGCGGCGTAGCGGTCGTCGCGGGTGAACGGAGTGCGGTCATCGAGCGCCGGATTGGCGGTGGCGAGCTGGAGGCTCTAGCCGTCGGCGAGTACGCCGGCGTCCAGGGGGAAGCCGGCGAAGGAGGAGAGGTCCGACCTGCCCCCCGAAGCCGGCGCGTCGGTGACGCTGTCCGCGGACCCGTCGTGGTCGTTGGCGGGCTTGTCGGTGCCGGTCGCGGGCTTCTCGGCGGACGGGATCGGGCTCGTCGCTACGTCGATCGACGACGCGACGGGGTGGGGGGCGGCCCGGCGGTGCTGATCCTGTCGGCGCTGCTGAGGGGGCGTTCGGCCGCAAGCAAGAACGGGAAGAGGCGAAGGTCGCCGTAACGGGGGCAACGGCACCACCGCGAACCCGACCGCCCCAACCTCACCTCAGTCCAGGTCCGGAAACGACGGCAGGCAGAGACCAGGGTAGCTCGGGTCGCAGCCGGCCCCGCCGGCCGCCGGCGCCGGCTCCTCCTCCCCGGGAAACACCCGCTGCTCCGTCTCGAGCGCCGCCGGGATCGGCGTCGGCCGGCTCGCACGGGGTCTCGGCGTCGGCTCCGGCGTCCGCGTCGCCCGCGCCGTCGGCTCCGGCGCCGCTTCCCCCAGCGGCGTGTCGGCCCCGCCGCACGCCTCCCACAACCCGCGCCCCAGCGCCCGCGCCGCCCCCTGCGCCGAGGCGAACCGCCCTGCGTACCGGCTGTCCGGCTGGTACGTGCTGGCGACGGCGAACCCCTCCTGCACCAGGATCTGGTTCGCCAGCCGCGCCCCGCCGTCCTCCCGGCTCACAAACCAGACGTAACGCAGCAGCCGGTCGTACCGATCGCGGTCGCTCACGTCCCGCTCCAACCACACCTCCCGCCCGGGCGGCAGCATCCGCGCCGTCCGCGCAGTCGCCTCCGCCCCGAAGCACTCCGCCGGGTCGTTCGAGTCCCGCGCCTCCGGCGCGTCGATCCCGATCAGGCGCACCGGCTCCGTCCGCCCCCCCACCTCCACCACCACCGTGTCGCCGTCGGTGACCTCCCCGATCCTCGCCCGCGTCGCCTCCTTCGGGATGCCCTCCGGGACGGCGGCCAGGCCGAGCCGCCCCGGCCCGGCCGTCGCCGTCGCCCCGCCGCGTCGGGACGACCGGACGACGGGGGGCCGCGTCGGCCGCGCCGTGGCCTTCGCCCGCGGCGTCGTGGACGGCCGCGTCGTGGCGGTCGGCCTCGGGGTGGCAGTCGCCCGGACAGCACGCTGTACCGGGCGAAGGGTCAACGTCGGTCGGGGCGTCGCCGTCGGTCGCGGCATTGCCGTCGGAGGAGGTATCACAGTTGGGCGAGGGGACGCCGTCGGGCGAGGGGCCGCCGTCGGGCGCGCCGCCTCGGTCATCGAAGGTGCCACGACCGTACGGGCCTGGAGGACCGGAAGCGGGAGGTTCGTGGCGGTCGCGGACGCTGGTCGCGCCGGCGGCCGGGTTGGCGACCGGGTGACGATCGGCCGCGCCGCCACGACGGGGGTCGGCGCGGGTGCCTCCGGCTCGACCCCGCGGTCGACCGCCATGGCGAGCGCGAGCAACCCCAGCAGCCCCGCCCCGACCGCCACCCGCCGACCGCCAGCCATCGGCGCGTGCCCGGACGCCGCCCGCTCCCCGAACCGCGCCAGCCCCGGCCCGTCGATCAGCTCGATCCCGTGCTGCCCCGCGAAGTCGCGGGCCTGCGGCGTGAACCCCGCCGTCGTCACGAACAGCCCCCGCTCCGCCCTGAAGTGGTGCAGCGTGCCCAGGAACCGCTGCATGTCCGGGGAGCCGACGTTGTTCCCCGGCCCGTACCGTTTGCACTGAACCACTACCGACCGCCCCGCTGGGTCGGTTGCCCGGACGTCGGCGCCCTGATCGCCCGCCCCCCGACCCGCCGCACGTTCCGGTACCCGAGGTTCCGCAGCCGCACCGCCACGTCCTCCTCGAACCCCGTCGGTGACAGCGCCAGCAACTCGGCCAACCCCCGCGCCGTCGCCCTACCCGCCTCCCGCCGGCTCCACCAGCGCAGCGCCAGCAACATAGGCACCGCCAGCAACAGCGCCGTCGAGGCAACCGGCGCCGCCTCGAAGGCGTACGCCACGGCAACCACGCCGACAATCACCGCCACCGCTCTGCCGTTCAGCGACGGCGACGTCGGCCGCCGGCGGCGGGACCTCGGGGCCATCCGGTCTCCTTCCCCAGGCCGCCCTAGCGATCGCCCCGCTTCGGCGTGCCCGCCACCCGCTGCGCCTCCAAGAACGCCTCAAGGTCCGCCCGGCTCACGCGCACCGTCTTGTACCCCAGCTTCGTCGCCGGCAGCTTCCCGAGGCGGATCCACCGCCGGACCGTGTCCGCGTTCACCCCCAGGAGCTCCGCCGCCCGCGCCGTGCTGTACAGCTCCTCGCCCACTTTACCGTCCACCGGGCACCCCTCCGAACCACCTCCTACACCGATACCAGCGAGTATAAGCACGAAAAAGCGTAATAAACTTTGACTCGCGCTGCTTCCCCCCCACGAAAGGGAGGTAACCCGCGGGGGGGCCGCCCGGCGCGGTCGGCCCGCCGGCCCCGGGGAGCAATCCTCGGGGCCGTTCCCTTCCGCGTGGCACGACGTCAACCGGTGCAACGACGGGGACGGAGAAAGCTACCGCGGCCGACCGTCGTCTCCGTCCTGTAGCGAACCGTGGCGCCGGCCCCCGGAGAACCGCACGCAGGAGGACCGCAACGGGGGCCGGCGCCACGGTTCGTCGGTCCCGGCGTCGAGGAATCGGGGTTGCCCCTTGGGAGCCGGGCGGGCCGTCCCATCGGGCGCCGTCCCCGGTGGCCTCGCTCGCGCTCCGGGGTCGCGCTCCGTGGCCGGTGCGCCGGCCTCCGGGCGCCACCCCTCCGCGCTCGCTCGGCGGTCGCGGGGGCTGCCCGCCCCCGAACCCCCGCTCCGACCGCGGCGCGCCGTGTCCCTCGGCCGCCACCCGTCCGGTGACCCCGGGGGCCGGCCCCCGGACCCCCAAAGGGAGCTCACGGAACATTCCGCCGACCGAAACGGAGCCCTCCGCCCCACCGTGCACGAACGGTAAAACGGCCTCCCGGCCGTAAAGGCTTCGCCTCCTCCGCTCCGCTCCGGCCCTTCGGGTTACAGCCGGAAAAGGAGGGGCTTCGCCCAATCAAGCGGGCCGTTTTACGGGAGACGCACGGTGAGGCGAAGGGCGTACTGCGTGTCGGTCGGCGGGGGCGCATTCTGTTCGCGCCCTTCCCCACAGCGGAGCGCTTCGCGCGATCTAAAGCGGCTCGGCTCGGGAGCCCCTGCGTGTCCGTACACTCTCGGGAACCGGCGGTCGCCGCTTACCCCTGGCGCCCCGTCCTGGCCCCCCCCCGCCCTCGCTAGGCACCCGGTGCCGTCTTCCCCCCTGACGTCCCGTTTCGTCGCGCCGCAAGCCTGGCCCACGTCCCAACGATGTCTTTTGTGTTAATTTGTGTTATAATCGTTGTGTTGGAGGGGCGGGTAGGGGTACCGGCGTCGCCCCCCGGAGAGGTAGCAGTCATGGCTGCTTCGCGTTCCGCCCGGTCGGTTGTGCCGCCCGCCGTCCCGTCCCCCGGCTCAGCGCCGGTCGCCCCGCCTTCGTATAGCCCGGCCTCCGTCGCCGGAGTCGCGCCCCCCGTCGTGCCCCCGGCCCTCGCTGCCCACCTGCGGCGCCTGGTCGCCTCCGCCCGGAAGCGCGGCCAGCGCCTCCGCCGCACGTCCAGCCCCCTCCGCTTTGCGGCCGATTCTCAGTCCTCCCCCGGCCTGGTCTACATCGTCCAGGCCGGCCCGGTCCTCGCGTGCACGTGCCCCGGTTGGAAAGACTGGGGGCGCTGCTGGCACGCCGGCGCGGCACTGTCCGCGGTCGGTTGGCTTCCCACCGATCCCGACGACGATGGCGCCCCCCCCGCGGGGGGCGCCGCCGCTCCTTCTTTCCATAATGT
>CADCWL010000208.1 GCA_902806405.1 uncultured Thermomicrobiales bacterium
GAATGGCGCGCTGCGCGGCATGACCGACGGCCTCAGCGACGACTACTCCGCGTTCTTCGCCCCGCCCGAGCAGGCGACGCTGGCCGAGCAGCTCGCCGGGGAGGTCGAGGGGATCGGCGTCTACGCGTTGCTCCGCGAGGGCCGCTTCGTGATCGAGTCCGTCATCCCCGACTCCCCGGCGGCGGAGGCGGGCCTGAGGGCCGGCGACGTCATCGCCGCCGCCGACGGCACCAGCTTCGACGGGATCACGAGCGAGACGGCCCTCGGACTGATCCGCGGCCCGGCGGGCAGCACCGTCACGCTCAGCGTCGTCCGCGCCGGAGAAGCTGCCCCTCTAACGATTGAGGTCGAGCGGCGGGCCGTCAGCTTTCCGGTCGTCCACTACGAAGTGGCGGCCGAGGGACGGGTCGCGGTGATCCGGGCGACGATCTTTAACGACAAGACGACCGAGCAGCTCGACGGGGCGCTCGCGCGGGCCGAGGCGGACGGCGTCGACGGCATCGTCCTCGACCTGCGCCACAACGGGGGCGGCTGGGTCGTCGGCGCGCGCGAGATGATCGGCCGCTTCGTCCCCGCCGACCGCGGACCCGCCCTCCACGAGGACGAGCACGCCGTCGCCGACGACGGCCTCCGGGAGGAGACGATCCTTGGCGGTGGCCAGGAGACGTTCGACATCCCATTGGCCGTCCTCGTCGACGGCGGCACCGCCAGCGCCGCCGAGATCGTGGCGGGCGCCCTCCGCCATTACGGGCGGGCCAAGCTGGTCGGCTCCCCCACCTTCGGCAAGGGCCTCGTCCAGATCGTCCACGACCTGGAGGACGGCTCCTCAGTTCGGGTCACCGTCGCCGAGTGGTTTACCCCGGACGAGCGACCCATCCCCGCGTCCGGCCTCGTTCCCGATCTCCCCGTCGACCCGCCGGCCGATCCTGCAGCGGATCAGGACCCCCAACTCGACCGCGCCCTCGACCTCGTGTTAGCGGGCGACTGACGCACGCCGGCGCACGCTCACGCCGAACAGCCGGACGTAGCAGAGGCGACATTTCCTCGGCGCCAAGGCGCGTTCCACGTGGAGAGATCGGGTGTCGATCTCCCTGACGGCGACGGCCACCAGCACCTTCGTGACCGTCCCGGTGCCGACCGGACCCGTCGACGATGTGGGTCGTGGCGTCGTGCTCGCCGGCTACGAAGCGGAAGCGGCTAGATTCGCTGCGGTCCCCTGGCCGTGCCGTCTCCGCTTACCACAATTTAACGGCGGGCTTACCGCCCGTTAACGTCCCGCCGCTATCGTTGGCGGTATGAAAAGCCCAGAGCGTTTGCTCCAACCCGTCCCCCTGAACGCCGAGCGCCGCCCCCCGCGGACGGGGGCGGCGCTCGAAGGGGCAACCGTCCTCGTCGTCGAGGACGACCCGACCCTCCTGAGCACGCTCTCCTACAACCTGTCGCGGGAAGGCTACCGGGTGTTGACCGCCGCCGACGGCGAGACCGGGCTGGCTCTCGCCCGGCGCGAGGTGACCGAGCTCGACCTGGTCGTCCTCGATGTGATGCTGCCGGGCATCAGCGGCTTCCAGGTCCTGCGCCACCTCCGGGCCGAGTCCGACATCCCGATCCTGATGCTCTCGGCGCGCGGCGAGGAGCAGGACAGGGTCGACGGTCTGGAGTTGGGGGCCGACGACTACGTCGTGAAACCGTTTGCCCTCCGCGAGCTGCTGGCCCGGGTTCGCGCCGGCGTTCGCCGCCGGGCCGTCCCCGCCGCCCAGCCCCCGTCCGTTCTCTTCCGCGGTTCGCTCCGCGTCGAGCTGGAGCGACGGCGCGTCCTCGTCGGGGACGCCGAGATCCAGCTCCGCCCGAAGGAGTACGGCCTGCTCACCACCCTGGCCATGGAACCGGGCCGCGTCTTCAACCGCCAGGATCTCCTCGACGCCGTTTGGGGCGAGGAGGTCATCGTCGACGAGCGGACGGTGGACGTCCATATCTCTTGGCTGCGGGGCAAACTGGCCGACGCCGGCCTCGCCGCCAACGCGATCCGCACCGTCTACGGCGTCGGCTACCGATTCGTCGTGCCCACGGAGACGGCGCCGGACGGCGCGCCGCTCCAGGCTACGGCGACCTAACCACTCTGGTCTCGAGCGCCGGCCGCTTGGCCGGCGAACGGACGACGGCGCCGGGCGAGGATCGGCCGGGCCGGAACCACGACGGAGGAGGGACCCCCGCATGACGGCCGTTTCGTTCCGGGCGCGCACCATCGCGACCTGGGCCATGGCCCTGGCGCTGCTGATGACCATGTCCGCCCCGCTTGCGCTGGCGGCAGGTGCCCAGGAAGCGTCGCCGGAGACCGACCTCGCCGGACTTGAAGGCGAAATCTCCTACGACGGCTCCTCGACGGTGGGTCCGATCACGGAGGCGGTCGCGGAGGAGTTCAACGCCGAGGCGGAGAACGTGGAAGTGGCCGGCGACATCTCGGGCACCGGCGGCGGCTTCGAGCGCTTCTGCGCCGGAGAGACCGACATCCAGAATGCCTCTCGGGAGATCGCGGAGGACGAGACCGCCGCTTGCGCCGAGAACGGCGTCGACTACTACGTGTTCGAGATCGCCTATGACGGCATCACGGTCGTCGTGAACGAGGCCAATACCGACGTCACCTGCCTAACGGTCGACGAGATCGCCTCTCTCTGGCGCGCCGAGGAACCGGCGCAGACCTTCGCCGACGTCAATCCGAACCTGCCGGACGAGACCGTGAACCTCTACGGCCCTGGCGAGGCCTCGGGTACCTTCGACTTCTTCAACGAAGCGGTCCTTGGCGAGGGCGACCCGCGCGAGGACTACACGCCGAGCGAGGACGACAACGTCATCGTCGAAGCCGTCGGCGGCGACGAGAACGGTCTCGGCTACTTCGGCTACGCCTACTACGCCGAGAACGAGGACACCCTGAACGCCGTCGAGATCGATAGCGGCAACGGGTGCGTGGCGCCGAGCTCGGAGACGATCCGCGACGGCTCCTACGCGCCGCTCTCCCGCCCGCTGTACCTTTACGTGAAGGCCGAAAGCATGGAGCGCCCAGAAGTCCAGGAGTTCGCCCGCTTCTACATCGCGAACGCGGGCACCCTCGCGGAGGAGATCGGCTTCGTCGCCTCCCCGGACGCGGTCTACGCCGAGGATGCCGCTAAGGTCGAGTCCGCGGTCGCGGGCGAGGCCGAGCCGGACGGTCCGGCGGGCGAGGCCACTCCGGAAGCCTAGGTCCTGACGACCTTGACCGCGCAACCGGCCGCATCACGGCCGGTCGCGCGGTTGGGTTCGGCACGGCTTGGGTCAACCCCGACCGGTTCGGTCAACCCGTCCCCTTTCCATCGCCTCTATACTCCTACGCCGCGGAACACGTATGGCCAGGATTCATTCCGAATCGGAGCGCGGAAGTGCAGAGCAACATCAACCCGACGGCGGCCGTGGGGTCTCAGGTCCTGGGAGGACCGGGCCCGGAGCAGCCCCTCGACCTCTCGGGCGTGGGGTCCCGACGGCTGTCGGAGAAGATCATCGCCGCCGTGCTCTTTCTGGCCGGGGCGCTCTCGATCGTCACGACGGTCGGTATCGTCGTCGTCCTCGTATCCCAAGCAATCACCTTCTTCGTCGATGTCCCGATCTTGGATTTTCTGACCGGCACCCGCTGGCAGCCCGGCTCGAAAAACAATCCGGGTTTTGGGGTCCTGCCGCTGGTGGCGGGCACCCTCATCATCGCCGGTATCGCGATCGTGGTCGCCTTGCCGCTCGGGCTGGCGAGCGCGATCTACCTGAGCGAGTATGCTCCGGAGCGGGTGCGCGAGATTTTGAAACCGGCCATCGAGCTATTAGCGGGAATTCCGACGATCGTTTACGGTTACTTTGCCCTCACGTTCATGACGCCCCAGTTGCTGAAGCCGCTTATACCGGCTATCGGCCCGCTGAACGGGCTTTCGGCCGCGATCGCGGTCGGCATCTTGATCGTCCCCCTCATCGCGTCGCTCTCCGAAGACGCCATGCGGGCGGTTCCCCGGTCGCTGCGTGAGGGGGCGTACGCGCTCGGCGCCACCAAGCTCGAGGTCGCGTCGCGGGTGGTCCTGCCGGCGGCCTTCTCGGGGATCACGGCCGCGGTCATCCTCGCGATCTCGGTCGCCATTGGGGAAACGATGATCGTCTCGCTCGCCTCGGGGGCGGCCCCGACGAGGGACGGCAACCCGCTCGATGGGATGCAGACCATGACGGGAGCGATCGTCGCGGCGTTCTCCGGCGAGCCGAGTCGGGGGACGCCCCAGTATGTCTCCCTCTTCGCGATCGGGTTGCTCCTCTTCGTCATGACCCTGACGCTCAACATCGTGAGCCAGGTGATCGCCGGTCGCTTCCGGGAGGTCTACGAGTGAGCGTCGAAGCGACAATCGGAGGAACGTCCGTCGTCGCGGCAGAGCCGGCGTCGAACCTCCGTGGACGTGAAGTCCGGGCCCGGATCATGTCCGTTGTTCTGTTCCTGGGCACGATCGTCGCCCTCGTCGCTCTCGGGGTGCTGCTCTGGACGGTGATCGCGCGCGGGTGGGATTGGATCCGGCCGGGCCTCTTCACGGACCCGCCGTCTCGCCGCCCGGAAAATTCGGGGGTCGGGCCGGCGATCCTCGGAACCTTCTACGTCATCCTTCTGACCGCCGCCTTCGCCTTCCCGGTCGGGATCCTCGGTGCGATTTATCTGGAGGAGTATGCGCCCCAAAACTGGTGGACGCGCCTCCTGCGGATCAACATCTCGAACCTCGCGGGCGTGCCGTCGATCGTCTACGGGCTCCTCGGCCTCGGTATCTTCGTCGAGTTCTTCGGGTTCGGCCGCAGCCTCATCGCCGGTGGCCTCGCGCTCGGTTTGCTGATCTTGCCGATCGTGATCATCGCCAGCCAGGAGGCTCTGCGCGCCGTCCCCCCGTCGCTTCGGGAGGCCGGCTACGGGCTGGGAGCCACGAAGTGGCAAGTCACGCGGTCCCACGTCCTGCCGGCCGCCATGCCCGGCATCTTGACCGGGACGATCCTCGCGCTCTCGACCGGCATCGGCGAGACAGCACCGCTCCTCGTGACCGGCGCTGCCAGCTTCCTCACGTCGAACCCCGACAGCATCTTCGATCGTTACAGTGTCCTCCCGGTCTTGATCTACGGGTGGTCGTCGCGCCCCCAGGCGGAGTTCCAGGAGTTGGCGGCGGCGGCGATCATGATCATGCTGGCGGTTCTGCTCGTGCTGAACCTGACGGCTATCGTTCTCCGGCGACGGGTAAGCCGCCGGTTAAGGTGGTAGGCAGATGTTGACTCGGACGACAACGGTCGGAACCGGGAACCCAGCCGACGTCGCGGCGCCAAGCGGTACCGGACGGCGCGCAACCCATCGTCTCAGCGCGCCGGGGACGGACGACAGCGTCGCGGTCGCGATCCGCGACCTGAACGCCTACTACGGCTCGTTCCACGCCGTGGGCGACGTGGCGTTCGACGTCCCCAAGAACGAGATCACCGCGTTGATCGGCCCGTCGGGGTGCGGCAAGAGCACCGTGTTGCGCTGCATCAACCGGATGAACGATCTGGTGCCCGGCGCCCGGATCGAGGGCACGATCCAGTACCGGGGCCAGAACCTGAACGCGCGGAAGGTGGACGCGGTCGAGGTGCGGCGGCGGATCGGCATGGTCTTTCAGAAGCCGAACCCGTTCCCGAAGTCGATCTACGAGAACGTGGTCTGGGGCGCCAAGATCAACGGGATCAAGGGGAACTACGACGAGCTGGTGGAGCGCTGCCTGCGCCAGGCCGCGCTCTGGGACGAGGTGAAGGACAAACTGAAGGAGAGCGGACTCGCCCTCTCCGGCGGCCAGCAGCAGCGCCTCTGCATCGCCCGCGCGATTGCGACGAACCCGGACGTGATCCTGATGGACGAGCCGGCCAGCGCGCTCGATCCGATCTCCACGCTCAAAATCGAGGAGTTGATGCGGGAGCTGGAGCGGCAGTACACGATCGTGATCGTCACCCACAACATGCAGCAGGCCGCCCGCGTCTCCGACCAGACGGTCTTCTTCTCGCTCGGCGAGAAGCGGATGGGCGTCCTCGTCGAGGCGAGCCCGACCCGCGAGCTCTTCACCAATCCGCGCGATCAGCGGACCGAGGACTACATCACCGGCCGCTTCGGGTAGGTGTCCTGCACCAGGTCTCGGACACCGCCGCGTGCCGCGGAAAGGAGCCGATTATGGCCATCCGCACCGAGTACATCCACCAGCTTCGGGAGCTCCGGGACGACGTCGTGGCGATGGCAAGCATGGTCGATAAGGCGATCGGCCGCTCCGTCGAGGCCCTCCAGCGGCAGGACGTGAACGCGGCCCGCCAGATCGTCGTCGGCGACATGGCGATCAACCGGCAGCGCTGGGGGACGGAGGAGCGGGCGCTTCTGATCATTGCCACCCAGGGCCCGATCGCCGGCGACCTGCGCGTCGTCGCGGCCACCCTTCACATCGTCACCGACCTCGAGCGGATGGCCGACCACGCCGCCGGCATCGCCAAGATCGCGATCGAGATCGCCGACGAGCCGCTGCTCAAGCCGCTCGTCGACCTGCCACGGATGGGCGATCTGGCCCGCGGGATGCTCAACGACAGCATCTCCGCCTTCATCGATGACGACGCCGTCGCCGCGCGCACGATCGCGGCCCGGGACGATGGCGTCGACCAGCTCTACGACCAGATCTATCGGGAGTTGCTGACCTACATGCTGGCGGATCCGGGGACGATCAACCGGGCGACGCGTCTCCTCTGGGCCGCCCATAATCTGGAGCGGATCGCCGACCGGGTGACCAACATCTGCGAGCGCGTCGTCTTTGCCGTCACCGGCGAAATGGAGGAGAACCTCGCCTCGACCTACTGATGGGTGCCAACGGCGGGGCGCAGGGGCACCTGTCCGCTCTGTCGCCGGCTTCTGCCGACTGATGCCGAACGTTAGGCGGCTCGGGTGCTCCAACGGTCCGACGACCGCAGACGGCGCCCGAGCCCTCCTAGGGCGATCGCGACCGTGACGCCGCCGAATGCCGCCGCAACCGGCCACGAATCCCCGACGGGACCGGGTCCGCTGCCCGTCGACGGCACCGTGGTGACACGCGTCCGGCCGTCCTCGGATGGCAGCTCGGAGCAGGCGAATCCGTCCCCGCTCGGGTCCAGGTTGTTGGGGTCGTCGGGGTCGGCGTCCAGTTCGTCTTGCGCCTCCTCCTGGGTATCGAAATCGATGCAATCGAGATCGGACGCGGAGACCCGCCTCGTGTCGTCCTCCTCCGAGGGGAGGGTGACGTTGTCCCCCCTTGCGCACGCACGTCCGTCCCCGTCCGTGTCGAGGTCGACGAGGTCGTCCGGATCGTCGTCGAACGCCGCCTGCGCCTCCTCCTGCGTCAGAAAGTCGTCGCAGACGAGCAGACCACCGGTTCCGTCGTCCCTCTCCGACGGGAGGGTCACGTCGTCGCCTTCGGCGCAGGCCAAGCTGTCGCCGTCGCTGTCAAGGTCGGCGAGTCTCCCCGGATTGGCGTCGAAGGCGTCCTGCGCCTCCTCCTGGGTCGCGAAGTCGTCGCAGGTCGATTCTTCAACGGCGTCGCCTTTGCGGTTGCGCTGGCGGTCCCGGTTCTCCTGGTTCCCGTTCCCCGCGTCGGGGGTGGGGGTCGCTTCCGCCTCGGCGTCGCGCTCCTCCTGGCGAGCGGCGCGGCGCTCCTCCTGCTTCCGTTCACGGTCACGTTCGGTTGCGTTCGAGTCGTCGTTCCCCGTTTGACCGGCAGCGGTGGGCGTCGCCGTTGCGTCCAGCGCGTCCTCGTCCGCCACCGGCGTGGCATCGCCCCCGGTGCCATCCCGCGAAGGCAGGAGGGCGCACGCGATGCCATCGCCGCCGGGGTCGAGCCCGTTCGGGTCGCTCGGGTCGGCGTCGAGCGCCGCCTGAGCCTCCTCCTGGAACTCGAAGTCGATGCAGTCGAGCTCGTCCTCCTGGGCGGCCGCGATCGCGGTCGACCCCCAGCCGAGGCAAAGGGTCAGGCCCAATACCCGTACCGCGCCCGTCAGCTTACGCATCCAGAGTCCCCTTTCCCCCGTGGCCGCCCGTCCACCGAGATCCGGTCCCGGTCGTCCCCGGCATGCCGAATCCGGAGGGGATCCTCCGCCGTCCCATGGCCCCGAGCCGCGCCGCCGCCGGTGGCCGCCCCCCGGCCACCATGCCGCGTCCGTTCGCGGGCTTCCGCTCTCGCTCGTGCTGCTCCGGCGCAAGGCACGCGGCCGATCGATCCGTTCCCCATGGTACCAGACAGGCTGGGAGGACCCTTTCGCCTCGGGTTCCCCGCGCCGTCATTCCCCGTCAGCGGCTCCCGCCAAGAGCCGCCACGTCCGCCCATGGGCGATCCGGATGGGCGTTCCGCCACGCCGCGACGATCTCGAACAGACGAGGAGCCAGCTCCTCGAGGGCGAGGGGAGCGCGGAGGACGTCATCGGCGCCGAACGCGGCGACGGTGCCGCCGTCGAGCGGCGCTTCGTCCGTGACCAACAGGATCGGGATATCCGTGCGTGGGACACCGGCGGCCCGCGATGACCTTCCGCGCAGCCGCCTCACCAGCTCCCCCGCCCCCAAGCCGGCCAGGGCCGCGTCGACCAGGACGAGGTCGAACGAGCGGAGGCGGAAGACCTCCAGGGTCTGGATCGCGCTTGCGACGGCGCTCGTCCAGAATCCGGCGTACAGCAATCCCTCGGTCAGGAACGTCCTCAGCTCCGGGTCGTCGCTGACGACCAGCAGGTGGGGCCGTTGGGTCGTTGAGCCGCCCGCCGTGCTCATCGCGTTCTCGGGCGATGCGGGAGGTAGCCGTACTCGCCGTCGCTGCTCCCGGCCAGCGTCGAACGATAGAGCGCGTTGAACAGCAGGCGGTACGTCGCCCGCGCCTGGGCCCGAAACTGGGGCCGGAAACCGATCAGCACCGCCCGCCCCCGGCCCACCCGAGACTCGACGATCGCCGCCCGCCCCGCGATCCGCTCCGGCCCGTTGAGCCAGCCGGCGAGGAGTTGCTCCGCGGGCGGGTACCGGGCGACCACCTGGACGTCCGCGCTGCGGCCGGAGCGGACGTCGAATGCCGGCGAGCCGACGAACATCGCCACGCTCTCCCGCGGCATCCCCCATCCGATCGGGTGCGACGAGTCGACCAGCAGGCGCAGCAGCGAGCCGGGGGCAGAGAACTCGTCCGACCGCACCCCGTCCAGCGCGTTGCTCACGGGGAGCGAGAGGTGCTTGATGGCGACGTTGCACGCCGTGTCGAGGGCGATCAGCGTGCCGCCCTCCTCGGCGAAACGGCGCAGGTTCGCCGCCCCGGCCTCGCCGATGCCGCCCGCAATCTCCGCCGGGTAATCGGCCGCGGCGTTCCCCTCCAGGATGTCGCGGGCCGGCTGCTGGGGAAGCACGATCGCGTCGAACGCTTCCCGCAGCGTGCCACGGCGGACGTCCCGATCCCTCAGCGGGCTGTGATCGAATCCGTGCTCCCCAAGGACGAAACGGGTCCACCCCTCGTCGATCGCGTTCGGGCGCCAGGAGCGGTAGAGCCCAACCCTGGGCGCGATCAAACGCCGGAGGCGCCCGTCGGGAGGCGGATCGACGCCGTGTACCTCCACCCCGATCTCACGCGCGGCCGCGTCGACCGTCGATGCCGTCACGCCGGAGGCGACGAACGTGCCCGGAGCGTACGACCGGTCGTCGGCCACGAAGGGCGCCTCGGCCCGGTGGAGCCGGGCACCCGCCTCGAGAAGGCGGTTGACAAGTCGGGCCGACCGGTTCGTCTGGGGTGGAATCGCGAACGCCGCCTGCGGGCGGTCGTTCGGAACCAATCCCCCCGGAACGGCCGGCGGTTCGATGACGGGGGAGACGGGGACGTCGATCTCGCCGCCGGCCGCCGCCACCTCGACTCCCATCAGCAGGGGGAGCGCGTGGGCGGTGATGTCGTACGGCGGACGGGGGGGACCGCCCGGGTAGAGCGGCAGGTGCGGGTAACGCCCCGGTTCGAGAAGCGCCCGCGCGAAGCGGCCGAACGGCTGAGCGACCGGTACGACGAACGTTCCGGCGGGCGCCTTCACCCCGTCGATCTCGAACGGCGCGGCGGCGCGGTCGACCTCGACGTCGCCACCTCGCAGCACGCCGACGAGCTCCGCCGCCGCGCCCGGATCGGGCTGACGGTCAAGCGCCGGGATCAGGAAGGCCGACGGGGAAGATGGCACGGTGGCACGCTCCTGGACGAGGGCGAAGTGGCGCAGCCACCGGTCCCGGAAGCGCGCGGCATGGTCGAGCACCGCCCAGGCGGCATCGTGGTGGTACTCCACGATGTCCCGCAGTGTCCAGACCCCGCCCGGCCACGGCAGCGGGTGGTTCTGGGTCGCGAGCCGGGGGTCGAACCCCCGCGTCTCGGCCAACCCCTCGGCGGTGAGCCGGATCGGCGTCGCGATCCGCGCGCTCGCCGCCTCCGCCAGGATGCGCACCCCGCCGTGGTAGTGGGCGTAGGCGCGCGAGGGGGAGTAGGCGTCGAAGATCACCGACGTCGCAACCCCGCTCTTCCCTCGCGCGGTCAGCTCCGCGGCGACCGAGGTGCCGAGCGCGTTCACGTTCGCCTGGAGCAGCGGATCCACGTTCGGCTCGTAGGGATCGATAAAAGGCGGAACGACATAACGCGGGCCATTCGACTGCATCTGGTGCAGGTCAAGAACGATCTGCGGACGCCAGGGGTTGTGGACGTCCCGCACGGTCAGCCGCGTCTCGACCTGGGTCTGCATGAACCAGTCGCGGTTATTGTCGTGCCCCGCATACGGGTGGTACAGCTCCGGCGGCACGCTCCCCTCGTGGGGGGTGCCGAGCGATCGCTCGTACCAGTCGGCCACCAGCTCGAGACCGTCTGGATTGAGCGACGGCATCAGCAGCAGGACGACCTCCGACCTGATCCGGCGCGCCGCGTCGTCCTCCCCCGTGATGAGGCGGTGCACCAGTTCCGGCGCCATCTGACCGGCGCCGACCTCGGTCGCGTGGATTGAGCAGGTCATCAGGCAGATGCAGCGCCCAACGCCGATCAACCGCTCCCGTTCGGCGATAGTGCGGCGCCGGGGGTCGGCCAGCCTTTGCTGGATCTCGCGCAGCTCCGGCAGTCGGGCCAGATTCTCGGCGGACGAGACGGTGAGCAGCACCAGCGGTTGCCCCAGCGTCGCCGTCCCCAGTTCGTCGACGCGGATCCGGTCCGAGCGCTCCGCGAGCGCACGGAAGTAGGCGAGCATCGCCGGCCACCGGGCAAGCCGTCGGTCGGTTCCCATCCGAAAGCCGAACGCCGACTCCGGCGGCAAAACCCCCGCCGACTCGGCCTCGACCGCGTAGCCGCCGCCCACCAACCGCTGCAGCCCTCCCCGCAACGTCACTCCGGCGGTGCGGTCCCGGGCCGCCGCCTCGCTGGCCGGGCAAGGCGGGCGGCGGCACGGTCTGGCTGGCGTCGCCGCGCGCCCGGTCGCGCGTTACTATCGCCTGGCCCCGCCCGGCGGCCCGTGACATCCCCGCGGTGCACCCTCGCCATTCCTGCCTTGCGTACTCCCCTGGCCACCCTGTCAGCGGTCGGGCCGTCGTCCGGACGCTCCTGCCAATGACTCCCGTCTATCCTAGCAGCGTCCTCCGAGCACGACGGCCTCGGACCTCGCGATCTGGGCACCGGTCCCCGGTCGGACGCGGCGGGATGATCGCGCGCCGGCAAAGGACGGAGCGATGCTGCTCGCCGTGACGGACGTCGAAACCGTTGCCCTGGTGAACCGCTACGTCACCCGCCTCCGTCTGCCCACGGAGCGGCTTCTGGTGACCACCGACCGGTCCACGTTCGCCCGCTGGCTCGGCCGCCGCGTCGACGCCTCGATCGGCGGCGCCTACGCGTTCTCCGCGGCCGGGAATCACCTCGTCCTGATCCATCTGGCGCGCATCGACCGCACCCAGTTGCGGGCGGTGGAAGTCGTCGTCGCCGAGGAGTTGCTTCACATGCGGGACCGACTCGACGGCGACTTGCGGCGGCACGCAAAGCACGGGCACGACCGAATCGCGACGCGGGTCGCCGCGCTGACGGGCGCGTCGCTCGAAGAGATCCGGGGTTGCCTGCTGCCGCGAGAGCGGCGTCCGTTACGCTACATCTACGGCTGCCCGGCGTGCGGTCGCCGCGTCGCCCGACGCCTGCGGGGAACCTGGTCGTGCGGCCGCTGCGCCCGCGGCTACGACCCTCGCTTCCGGCTCGTGCTGATCGGGGAGGCGGTGGCAGCGGACCAGGATGATCGAAATGCGGTAGAGGCGAGAGAGATGGTGGAAACATAAACCATTTGTGACAAGTTGGCACGATCCTCCTGCGGTGAACGGCCTCATCGACCGACGCTTTCGCGATCGCCGTACCGGAGCCGGGGTATGGGGTAAGATCGTCTCATTCGTCGCCCTCGTCGCGCCGGGTCGTCGAAGCCGAGGGGGGACGTGCCGATCGGTAATCGGTAACGGCCGGGGGCGGATTCGTGAGCGAACGAGCATGCTGAGCCGTCTGGAGTCCCTTCTGCGGGCCCTCACCACCGCCCTGGTCGTGATCCTCGGCTGGGTGCCAGGCGAGGCTGCCTTGCTCCAGGACGGACCGCTTGAGCGGGTCCTGACCGGGGCTTTTGGAGATTTGTCCCTCTCCGTCGGCGGCGAGGAGGGGGTCGACGAGATCCTCGACGGTCCGTCCGCGACGGCGTCCGACGCCGAGGCGCTTGACGACACCCGGGCCGCGGCCGAGTCGACGACGGACACGGAGACGCTGGACGGCCCTCGAGGGGGAATGGTCGGCACCGGTCAGCTGGGCGAGGGGGACGACGCCGTCCTCGCCGCTCCGGCGTCGGGCGACCGTGCAAGGACGGGTCCCGGCGCTACGGGCGTCAAGACGCCCGGCGAATCCGATCGTCTGTTCGACGACTTCGAGAATCTGGATGATCTCATCCTCCCGCAGGCTCTCGACGACTTCGAAGAGCTCGACGACGCCGACACCGTCTTCGACGACTTCGAGAATCTCGACGATCTTGTCCTCCCCGAACCGCTCGACGACATCGAGGAGCTCGACGACGCGATCGTGGCAGCCGTCGACGCCGATACCCAGACCGGCGACGGCGTCGACGCGTCCCGTACCGCGGGTGGTGGCGGCGGTGGCGGCGGTGGCGGCGGTGGGGGCGGCGGAAACGCGGGGACCACGGGCAGTGGGGGCGACGGAGGTGGCAACGCGGGGACCGCCGGCGGTGGCGGCGGCAACGGCGGGGGCGGTCGCAACGGCGGGACGGGCAGCACGTCCACCGGTGCCGGGCGAGTCGAGAAGGATTGCGGGGACTTCCGCTCCCAGGAAGCCGCCCAGCGCTATTTCGACGCCAACGGCGGCACCAGCGACACGGACGTCGACGGGTTGGACGCCAACGGGGATGGCCAGGCCTGCGATACCTTCGACTATTCCGCCGTCGGGGACGCTTCCGGCAGTGGCGGCGGCGGCGGCGGTGGAAGCGGCGGCACCTCGGGCGGCGGCGGTGAGGACGTCGGGACCACGGGAGGCGAGACCGGCGACGATGGCGGCGCCGGAGATGCCGGGACCGCGGGCGGAGGTGGCGGTAACGGCGGCGGCGGCGGCGGCACAGCGGGTGGTGGCGGCGGCGGCGGGGACGGCGATACGACCGGAGCCGGCCGGGGAGACGGCGGCCGTGAAGAGGCCGCCGAAATCGCGACCCCGGAAGCGGTAAATCGCGATACCGAGGGGACCGGCGTGCCCGACGGCCGGGAGGCAGCGTCCGGTGTGGATGCCTCGTCCTGCCACAACGTCGCCGAGTCGAACGGGAACGTCGCGGCGACGGGATGCGACGTTGCCGGTCGGTCCAGCGTCTCCGATCCGGCGGCGCAGGACGTCGGCGACGGTCAGGTTCGGCCGGCAGCAGGCGGCGACGACGCCGGCGACGCGGGGCGCCAGGACGGAGAGTCCGTGACCACAACCACCATCCGTCGCAGCGCGGACGCGGGGACTGAGATCGCGATCGACCGAGGCGGCGACAACAACGGCGAGCGAGAGCGGCTCCGACAGCGCGAGCCGGCCGAAACGGTGACCGAACAGAAGGTCCCCCGTGCGAGCAGGGTGCCCGTGCAGGACGGTTCGGCCTCCAGCGAAGAGAAGGAGCGCGACGATAACGGAGCGCAGACGGCCGATCGGCCACGGCAGGGGGCCGACAGCGTCATCGGCAGCGACGTAGCGTCAGCCGTCGCCCGGATCACGGCCGACATCTGCATGACCGTCTCGGCAGCGCGCGGAGCAACCGTCGATCGCGAAGCCACCGAGCACGAGGCGAGCGACGAGCGGAAATGCCGCATCGCCGAGAGCCGCCGGAAGTGCAGCGCCGTCCCCAATCGGAACGGAGCTGGAGGGGACGGAGGCGCTGAGACCCGAGAAGAAGATAGAGGTCGACCCGAGGCGGGAACGCGCAAACAGGAACCGGCCGATGCCTGCTGACCCGAGCCGGCGTTCCGTCGCCGTTCCGTAGGTCACCTGCCGAGCATGCTCGGCGAGCGTTGGCGGTGACGGTCGCCGCTCGCCCTACGGCTCCTCGAGGCTGTCCCGAAGGATGTCCATGTGCTCCAATGCCAGGCCGGTACCGACCGCCACGCACGAGAGCGGATCGTCGGCGACGTAGCAGGGGACGCCGGTCACCTCCATCAAGAGGTCGGGCAGGTGGCGCAGCATGGCGCCGCCACCGGTCAGGATCATCCCCTTGTCGATGATGTCGGAGGAGAGCTCCGGCGGCGTCTCCTCGAGGACCGCCCGCACGGCCCCGATGATCGCCTCCAGCGGCTCGGTGATCGCGTCCGTCACCTCGTTGGCGTGGATCTGGATCGTCCGCGGCAGGCCGGCCACCTCGTCGCGGCCGCGGACCTCCATCTTGACGTCCTCTTCGAGCGGCATAGCGCTGCCGATCGCGATCTTGACCTCCTCCGCGGTCCGCTCACCGATCCGCAAGTTGTACTTGCGTTTGATGAAGTTGCCGATCGCCTCGTCGAAGCGGTTGCCGCCGACCCGCAGCGAGCGCGCGACGACGATGCCGTTCAGCGAGATGACGGCGACCTCCGTGGTGCCGCCACCGATGTCGATGATCATGTTGCCGGAAGGATCGGCCACCGGCACGCGGGCGCCGATCGCCGCCGCGAGCGGCTCGCTGATCAGGTAGGCACGTCGTGCGCCGGCGTTCAGCGCCGCGTCCCGGACCGCGCGGCGCTCGACCCCGGTCACTCCGGCCGGGACGCAGATCATCACCTCCGGCCGGACCAGGGAGAAGCGCCCGCAGCTCTTGTTGATGAAGTAACGGAGCATCTCCTGGGTGACGACGTAGTCGGCGATCACCCCGTCGCGCATCGGGCGGACGACTTCGATCGTCTCCCGCGGCTCCCGACCGAGCATATTGCGGGCCTCGAGCCCGACCGCCTTGACCTTCCCATCCTTCGCGGAGATGGCGACGACCGACGGTTCGTTGATGACGATGCCGCGACCGCGGAGGAAGACGAGGACGTTAGCGGTCCCGAGGTCGATGCCGATTTGCTTTGGCACGCGGTCGCGCTCCGCACCGTGCTTGAGGGGGCACAACCGGTCGCCGGCGCCGGCTTCCACGTTCCGCCCAAATGTGGATCGAAGCGGCATAGTACCATAACGTCACGGAGGCACCGTCCGGACCGACAGCGCTCCCCCGCATGCGGAGCGTGGGAGCGGGCCGGTGGGTCGCGTCGCCGCGGCGTCGTGCCCGGCGGGGACGAACCTATGAAGGGAGCATGCCGCGTACCGGGCGGTTGGGGAGCGGGCGGTGGCGAACGCGCAGGATGGGGCCGAGGAAGGGCGTCGGCGGCGGGGGGATCGCCGTCAGGCGGGATTCGGCGACGACATCGAGCGCGCCTTCTGCGCGTCCCACCTCGCCGTACCGGCGACCGGCTTTCCCGTCCAGCACCGGACCGACGTCGCCACCCTCCGGCCCGTCGTCGTCGACCGGCGGCCGGGGGCGATCCTGCTCTGCGACGGAGCCCACCCGGGTGACCACTTCTGGCCGACCGGGGACGCAGTCGATCGGAATGGCCCGGCCGAGGACTGATCTGGCCTCCGGGCCACGGCGAGAGGCGGCCAATCGGCGTCGGCCCTTGGAGGACCTACATCGTCGTGGGCGTCGGCTCAAGCTTTGGACTGCGCCAACACGGTGGCGGTCCCCTGGCCGCCGCGGGGTCCTGTTGAACGCGGTCCGGGTCCTTGGTGCACGGGTGCCACCGGGCAAAAAACTGGCGGCTCGGGGAGGGAAGGGGGACCCGGGCCGCCAGCGGGGGGACCGACCCGGAGCGTTGACTCCAAGTCGGCAATGGAAGTGTATGTCAAGCTGGCACAGCCCGCAAGGGCTCCGGGTGGCGGGCACAACGAACCCGCCCTCACTCGTCGTCCCGTCTCGTCCTAATGACAACGATCTGACGAGCAAGCAACCCGGAAACCGCGGAGGAGTTCCCTGGGGTCCAGCTCTTTGCCGGGGCGTACCGGCTTTAGGGGAATCCGGCGGCGGCCGCCATGCCGATGACGACGGCACGGCACGCCAGGGCATCGCCCGTCGCCCGATGACCGCCCGTGAGGGCACCGAAGCTCCCAGCGGCCTGCTCAAGCCGGTGCCGCCGGAAGCCGGTCCTGCCGGTGGCTACCTCCCGGAACGATGCGTACGCCGCCATCGCGCAGGTCCAATCGGACCTCGGGGCTTCGAGGCCGTGGAGGGCGCACGATTGGGCGAGCATCCGCCGGTCGAAGAGGGCGTTGTAGACGACGACGGTGCGGTCCGCCAGCAGTGCCGCCAGGGTCTGATGGATATCCCGCCAGGTGGGGGCGGCACCGACGTGGGCGTCCTCGATGCCGTGGATGGCGGAGGCAGCCCGCGGGATCGGCGCCACCGGCCGGACCAACGATTCGAAGACAATGCACCCGGCGCCGTCCACGACCGCGATGTCGACGATCTCGGCGCGCCCGTCCAACCCGGTCGTCTCCGTGTCCAGGTACAGGACGTCCCGGTCGGCCACACGTGCGGCGGCCCAGGCGACGGCCCAGGCACGGCCGGTGCCGGTCACTGCGCGCGTTGCGGTCACGCAGGGCCCCCCAATCCTCGTCGTGGTCATGGACGCGTCCTCCCGCGGCGACTGCTTCTCGTTTGCTCGGGTGTTGCGCGGGTCCGACGATCCTACCATCGCGGCCTCGGCGGACGTGGAGTGGGAACGTGAGCGGCCACGGCGTCAGCTCCGACCGGGCCACCGTAGCGGACCATGCGCTCGACGGTTTCCTCGTTGCCATGCCCAAGGCCGAGCTCCACGTCCACCTCGAGGGGACCGTTCAGCCAAGGACCGTGCTGGCCCTTGCTCGGCGGCACGGGATCGACGCACCGGCCCAGAGCGAGGCGGACCTCGCGGCGTTCTTCCGGTTCCGCGACTTCCCGCACTTCATCGAGGTCTACATGCGCGTCTGCGAGTGCCTGCGCCACCCGGACGACTTCGCGCTGGTCGTCCGCGAGCTGGGGGAGGAAGCTGCCTCGCAGAACATTCGCTACCTCGAGGTCCACTTCAACCCCGAGCCGCACGTTCGGAAGCGAGGATTGACCTTCGATGGGATGCTCGACGGCATGAACCGGGGCCGCGCCGCCGTCCGCTCACGATGGGGCATCGAGATGAGGTGGATCGCCGACGGCGTCCGGGACGCCGAGTCGGGGCTGCGCTCGGTGACGCGGACGGTCGACTGGATGGCTCGACTCGACCCCCGAGACGGCGTCGTCGCCCTTGGCCTCGGCGGCGACGAGGTCGGGCACCCGCCGGCGCCCTTCGCCCCCGCCTTCCGCGCGGCCCGAGCGGCGGGCCTCCACGTGGTCGCCCACGCGGGGGAAACGACGGGTCCGGAGACCATCTGGTCCTCCCTGCGCGACCTCGCTGCCGAACGCATCGGCCACGGCGTCCGCGCCGTCGATGACCCGGCCCTCGTCGCCCACCTTGCCGCGACCGGCGTGCCGCTGGAACTCTGCCCGACGAGCAACCTCCGGACCGGCGTCGTCCCCGACGCGGCCCGCCACCCCTTCCGGCGGCTCGACGAAGCCGGCGCCGTCGTCACCGTCAACTCCGACGATCCGGCGCTCTTCGGCGCCTCGCTGACCGACGAGTACCGCCTCCTCGTCGGGGCGTTCGGTTACGGAGCGGACGGTCTCGAGCGAATCTCTCTCAACGCCGTCCGTTCGTCGTTCCTGCCGGAACCGGAGAAACTTGACCTGCTGACCCGATTCCATGAGGAATTCCGTGCGCTCCGCCTCCGCCTCGGTCTCCCAACGCGGCCCGGCGCACCGCCCGCGGGGGACCCTCTTACCTCCCAGGAGCCGCGGCCCAAAGCAGCGCCAGGTACGCATCGACGCTCTCTTCGGCCGTGATCGCCCGGACCACCGTCTCGTCCAGCGCACCCGAAAAGGAGGCCAAGCCGGCGGCGATCGTGTCCGGCGCGCCGCCGGTCACGGCCGTCGCCATCGGGTCGGCGCCCATGCGACCGAAGTGGGCGCCGTAGGCCGGGAAGGACGCGTACCGCTCGCCCTCCTCCCGCAAACGCGCGATCGCCCCGTCCCCGAGCGCGGTCCGAACGTAGGCATCGACGCGCGGCAGCGGCCGTCCGGCTTCGCGTGCCGCGGCCCGCACGACCTCGATGGAGGGTCCGACGTAGCCGGGGGTGAGCCAGTTCAGCAACGCCCCGTCCCCGATCTCGCCGGCCACCCGGCACATCCTCGGCCCCAATGCCCCGACCACGACGGTCGCCGAGGTCAGGGCGCGCAGGGACGGAACCCCGCTCCGCACTCGGGCGAGCCCTCCCTCGGCTTGACCGGAGCCGACCCCGACGGTCAACCGATCCTCCGGCAGCCGCAGTTCGGCGATCCGGGCCGCGATCGCCTCCGGCGGCTGGCGGTCGAGCGGGATCACGCCGACGCCAATCCGGATCGTCGGGGCCGCCGTCGCCGCCTCGCGCAGCGCGCGCAGCCCGTCCCCCCCCGGCGTATCGTTCACCCAGAACGTCCGGTACCCGGCCGCTTCCGCCGCGGCGGCCAACCGGCCGACGAGCGCCAGGGGCAGAGCCCCGGCGACCCCGAATCCGCGCCGCGTTTCGCTCACCGCGATCCCCTTTCGCCGTGTCCGCCCCGAGCCCGGTGGGCCGTGTCAAGCCGACGCCGGAAAGCCCCGGTTGAGGCGGCGGAGCGACGTCCACCGGCCCTGGCCGATGATCAGGTGGTCGAGCAGCTCGACGTCGAGCAGCGCTCCGGCGCGGGCGATCTCCGCCGTCAGCGCGACGT
>CADCWL010000209.1 GCA_902806405.1 uncultured Thermomicrobiales bacterium
GCATGCCCGCGTTCGACCGCGACGATCCACGGTCCATCGTTGCGGTGAGCCCGCCCTCAGCAGTCGAGGTACCCTCGCTTCGGCTTGCGCTTGATGTCGCGGCTGCCGTGGCGGCGGTTGCGGTAGGCGGTGGTGAGGTGCTGGCCGGAGACGGGGTCGAGGACGAGGACGGTCCCTTCCAGGCGGCGGAGGCGGTCCTCGCGGCGGTGATCGGTGGGGATGTCGCGGAGGCCGAGGTGGACGAAGCAGGCCTTGCCGCGGTGGTGGACCCGGCCGTGGGAGAAGACGTAGCGGACATCCTCGGGGCTGAGATTCCGCTGCGCGAGGCGGCGACCGGCGTGGGTCGAGATGGTCGTGATCGCGTGCTCGCGCACCGCTCCCCCTCCTCCCGCTGCTGCGCCGCGGTGTCGGGTGACATCGGTGCCAGCCCGATCCGCGGCGGCGGTCGCGCTCCTCGGCGCGACCTCTGCTCCGACCGTTCGGTGGCGTGGGGTGTACGTACACTCAGTATGGGGCGGTGGTGCCGCGGTGTCAACCAGGGCATCGGGGGCGAGCGCCGCGGCGGGGGCGTTGTCGGGCGGGCCTCCCTTCCGTACAATCCGCCGGCCGCGCGGGGTCCGTCCCCGTCTTCCGATCCCCGTCCCCTAGCCCCCTTCGAGAGGAGCCCGCCCCGATGGTTGCGCCACCCACGACCGAGCCGCAGGAGACGGGCACGGACCGATTCGCCCCGCTCGCGCGGCTGGATGGCCCCCCACCGACGCCGGAGGAACTGGCGGACCGGCTGCGGCCGGAGGACCCCCGCCTTTCGCCCGACGGGCGCGCGGTCGTCTTCGCCGTGGCGCCGCGGGGGATGAAGGGGGAGCGCAAGGAGCAGGCGCTCTGGATCGCGCGCGACGGCGCGCCGGCTCGGCCGCTGACCGCCGGCACGACGCACGACGCCAATCCGCGCTGGTCGCCGGACGGGGCGCGCCTCCTCTTCTGCTCCGATCGGGGAGGGCGGGAGGACCGGGGGAAGAAGGCGGACGCCGGCACCGACGCCGACGCGTTCCGCCTCTTCCTCCTCCCCGTCGACGGCGGCGAGGCGCGGCCCCTCGGCGAGCTGACGGGGTCGCTCTCGATGCCGGAGTGGTCGCCGGACGGGAGGACGGTGGCGGTGCTGCGGCGCGACCCGGAGACGCCGGAGGAGAAGCGGCGCAAAGAGGACCGGGACGACGCGCTGGTCGTCGACGAGGACCCGAAGCCGACCCGGCTCTGGGCGGTCGACGCCGAGACGGGGCGGGCGCGCTGCCTGACCCACGGCGCCCGCCAGATCTGGTCGTACGCCTGGCTCCCGGATGGGGAGGCGCTGGCGATCCTGACCACCGAGTCGCCGGACGTGAACACCGTCTTCGACGCCGGCGACCTCTGGCTGGTGCCGCTCGCCGGCGGGCTGTCCCGGCACGTCGCCCGCTTCCCGGTCCTGCCCCACAGCCCGGTCGTGGTCGAGACCGCGGAGGGGCCGGCGGTGGCGGTGTGCGGCAACGCCCACCGCGCCGACCCCTCCGACTCGGTCTGGATGGTGCCGCTGGCGGGGGGCGAGCCGCGGAACCTCCTGCCGGGGCACCCCGGAGTGGTGGAGGAGCTGGCCCCGCGCCCCGGGGCGCCGGGGCGGCTCGGGCTGCGGATGGTGGAGCGGACGCACGGGTTGGTCTACGGGTTCGACATCGCGACGGCGGCGCTGACGCCGTTGACGCCGGACGGGAAGCACGGCGACGGGAGCGTGCTGGCGGGCATCTCCTTTTCGGCGGACGGCGAGCGGCTGGCGATGGTCTGGACGGACGGGACGACGCCGGAGGAGGTTTATGTCGGAGAGGCTGGCGGCGACGGGGCGGCGGTCAGCTCGTTCGGCGAGGCATTCCGGGGCCGGCTCTGCCCGGTCGAGACGGTCCGCTGGCGGAGCACGGACGGGGTCGAGATCGAGGGGCTGCTGACCTACCCCCGGGGGTACGAAGCGGGGAGGCGCTACCCGCTCGTCGTCGAGATCCACGGCGGACCGTCGTGGCAGTGGGAGGACCGGGTCTTTCTCGACTGGCACGACTGGGCGCAGCTGCTGGCCGGCCACGGGTACGCCGTGCTCGCTCCGAACCCGCGGGGGAGCACCGGCTACGGCTCCGCCTTCCAGAAGCTCCTGCAGGACGATGTCGGGGGCGGCGAGGCGCAGGACCTGATCTCCGGCGCCCAGGCGATGGTGGAGCGGGGCATCGCCGACCAGGAGCGGCTCGGTATCGGCGGCTGGAGCTGGGGCGGCTACCTGACGGCCTGGACGATCACCCAGACGGACCTCTTCAAGGGGGCGGTGATGGGGGCTGGTCTGGCGAACATGGTCTCCGACCACGGCCAGGACGACATCCCGGCGATGAACCTGTGGCTCTACCCCGGCCAGCCGTACGACCATCTGGACCACTACTGGCGGACATCGCCGATCCGCCACGTCGCCAATGTGCGGACGCCGACGTTGATCCTCCACGGCGACGCCGACGCCCGCGTCCACCCGGCGCAGGGGATGGAGTTCCACCGCGCGCTGAAGACGCTCGGCGTGCCGGTCCGCTTCGTCCGCTACCCGCGGGAGGAGCACGGTTTCAAGGAGCGGGCGCACCAGATCGACCTGATGCGGCGGGTGGTCGCTTGGTACGACCGCTGGCTGAAGGGCGCGGGAGACGCGTAGGCGGTCGGAAAGGGACGAGCGCGAACGGCGGCGGCGGCCTCGGAATGGTCCCCCAGCCGTTCGGCGGGAGCGGGCAACGACGCGACGTTGGGCCAAGCGATCCTCCCCAACCTGGTCACCGGTGCCGTCCTCGGTGGTCTCCTCGTCCGGTGTCCTGGCTCTCCAGGGACGCGGTCGTCACCAGCCTTGACCATGGTGCCCGGACCGATCTCGGCCCCGTGGTCGTCCCCGTCGAGGTCGTGATCCTCGTCGCCGACGGATGGGCCGTTGCCCGGGTCGTCCGCACCAGGCACGCGCGACCATTGGTCGGTCCGTGGCGGTCGGCGTCCCGCGGCGCGGCGGCGCCCCCTCGTCGGAACCAGGGTGACGAGCAGCGTCGTGTCGCCGGCGGGCTGGCGCGCCGGCCGCCGGGTGACCGTCAATCAGTTTGCTCCGTTTCCCCTCTCGCACTCGGAGACCGGACGCTCACGGGACTGTGCTCATCCGTGAGCGCCCGGCCGGCCTCCGACGTGGACACCCGTTGTGCCGCGAGGCAGGTGGCGAACCGGGCAGCCTCCCGGGCTCCTGGTGCCGGTGGTGGACGCCCCGCCGTTGGGAGACGGGACCGGCTTGGTCGGTCCCGGGGTTGGGCGTCGGTCGGGGCGGCGTGTCCTCCGTGGGCGGCTTTTGTGCCAGGCGTCGGCCCTGGGGCGGGATTCGGCTTCGGCACTGATTGTGTCCTCTCCCATTGACAGTTGATCCCCGATGCATACAATCGAGCTCGGTTCGCCGTGCTTGGGGAAGGGCGGCGACCCCGCGATCCGCGGGCTTGGGGAGAAGGTCGTGTCCTGGGTGCTCCTGGCGCTGCAGCTGGCGCTTGCCGTCGTGCTGTTCCTGGCCGCGGTCGGGAAGGCGCTGCGCTCCACCGAATTCCTTGCCGCCATGCGTTTGAGCCACCTGCCGGAAGGGATCGTCGGCCCCCTTGCGGTCGGCGTGCCATTGGCCGAGCTGGGGCTGGCCGGGGCGCTTGTGCTCGCGCCCGAACGCGCGCTGCCGCTGGCTCTCGGCGGAACGGTTCTCCTCCTCGGCGCGTTCACGCTCTGGATGGCCTGGGTGCGCGCCCGCGGGCTGCGCGTCAGTTGCGGCTGCTTTGGCCCGGGCGGCTCCCGGATCGGGGTCCGAACGATCGGGCGCAATCTCGGGCTGCTTGTGCTGGCCGGCGCCGCCCTGGTGCTGGCGGCGCGGGCGACGAGCCCCTTGCCGGAGCCGTCGCTGCCGCTCCTGGTGGCGGTGACCTCGCTCGGGATGTGCCTCGCCCTCTTCGACGGGCTGCGCGCGGCCTGGCCGCAGCTCGCGATCACCTCCGAAGGCTTGCAGGCACGGGAAGCGGGCGGGGAGTAGGTCCAATGTCGACCCTGTTTTACGTCTCGTACGCGGCGCTCTGGGTGCTGCTCCTGGCGGTCGCCGGGCTGCTGCTGCTGCTCTACCGGCACTTCGGGATGATGTCGCTCGGCACCATGGAAGGGGTGCAGCGCGACGGTCTCGCGGTCGGCGCCGAGGCACAGCCGATCAGCGGGGTGACGGCCGAGGGGCGGGACGAGGGCTGGGACCCGAAGACCGGGCGGCCGGAGTTGCTCCTCTTCGCCTCGCCCGACTGCGAGCCGTGCAAGACGGTGCTGCCGTCCGTGAACCGCCTGGCGGCCGCGAGCGGGGAGCGGCTCGGGATCACGGCGGTGGTGCCCGGCCCCCGCGAATCGGCGCAGCGGATGGTCGACCAGTACAACCCGTCGTACCCGATGCTGGCCGAAGACGGGAGCGGCGCCTTCAACCGGTTCCGGGTGCGGGTGACGCCGTTCGCCTTCGTGGTCGGGGCGGACGGTCGGGTGCTGGCGAAGGGGCTCTGCAACGACCCGGTGCGGCTGCGCGAGCTGCTCTCCGCCGGGGGGTTGGACGAGGCCGCGGGGTCCGTCGGGTCGGCGGGGCAGCCGCTCCACCTGATGCGGCGGGAGGCGGGCGCCGCGGCGGTGAACGGGAACGGGACGACGCGCGCGCCGCGCTAACGGCCGCGAGCGCTGGGTACGGGGATGGGGGGAGCACGATGGCACTGGTCGAGCGCGTCGGCGAAGAGCTCGCGCGGCGCTGGAACCGACGGCAAACGATCAAGCGGGCGGGCGCTACCGTCTTCGGGGCGGTGGCGGCCTTCTCCGTAAAGGGGACGCGGAGCCAGGAACTGGCCGGCTACTGCGCCTACGTGACCGCGGGCGACTGCACCTGCAACCCGCCGAACGGGACCTACTGCGGGCGGCTTGCCCCAGAGTTCTGCACCGGGGCGACCTGCACCGGCGGCTGCTACATCGACGAGTCGTACCGCTACGTCGGCGGCTGCTGGTGCTCCGCAACCTGCCAGTACCCCACGCAGTACGAGGGGACGTACCTGATCGGCCATTACCAGTGCTGCGACTGCAACTGCTACGGCTACCAGTGCGCGTGCCGGCAGTTCGTCGACGAGTCGGCGTACTACGCCTAGCGCCCGAGCTCCGAGCGGTGGGTTGTGGGCCAACGGACGGGAGCAGGAAAGGGCGAGCGAGGACAAAACCGCTGCCGTCCGTTGCATCGCCTCCCTCCTGCAACCCGGCCATGTCTTGGTAGCTCCTGACTCATCGCTGGTGGCACATAGCTCATAGCTCATAGCTCATAGCTCATAGCTCGTGGAAGGATCGTCCATGTTCGCGGGCGCGCTACTGGTGGTGGCGGCGCTCGTCGGGGTCCTGAGCGCCCACGCCCCCTGAACGGTCAACATGGCCGTTGGCCTCGGGTTCCTCGGTCGAGGACGCCGAACCGACTCGCTCCCGTACTGGGCGCTCCACATCGGCGCCGCCGCCGTGGCCGGGGCGGCCGTCGGCGGGGTGCTGGGCGGCGTGGGGATGCTGCTCTCGCTTGGCTCGGTCCGACCCTGGGCGATCGGGATGTTCGCCGTCGTCGCCCTCGGGCTCGGGCTGCGGCGGCTGCCGCCCAAGATCGGGCGGCAGCGGCAGGTGCCGCGGCGGTGGGGGGCTGACGTGCCGATCTCCCGCGTCTACCTGCTCTGGGGGCTGATGCTGGGGTGCGGCCTGGCGACGCCGGTCTTTCACACCGCTTTCGTCCTGCTGATGGGCGCCCAGGCGACGGCCGGCGTCTGGCTCGGCCTGGCATCCGGCGCCCTCTTCGGGGCGACCCGGCAGGCGATGGCGATGATCCCGGCGCTCGGCCGCTTTGGGCCGGAGCGGACGATGGGGCTGCTCAGCGAGCTGCGCCCGCTCGCGCGACGCGTCAACACGGGGTTGGCGATCGGCGGAGGCCTGCTGCTCGTGGCGGCGAGCGGGCTCTAAGATCTCATCCTGACGAGCGATGCCACCGGCCTCGCGGCGGGGTACCATCGGCGCATGCGCCGGCCCAGCTTCCCCCGTCCATCCCCGATCCCCTCACGGCCGGCGATGCTCGACGGCCTGCTGGTCGTGGCCCTCGCCGGGGTCAGCCTCGCCTACCTCTCGGGCGTGCTCCCGGGGATGACCCGCAACCCGGGGTTGTCCTGGCTCTCCTCCGGTCTGACACTGCTGCAAACACTGCCCCTCCTGGGGCGGCGACGCGCACCCTTTGGGGCGTGGTTCCTGGTCGTGCTGGGTGGGGCCGTTTGGGCGTCGCTCGGTTACGGTGAGACGCTCGCGTACCTCTTCGCCGCCCCCTTTGCGCTCGGCAGCGTGGCCGCCGACGGCACCCCACGCGAGGCACGGACGGCCGCGGTGCTGACGGTCGTCGGGATCGTCGTCCTCGTGCTGGGCGCGGGCGGCAACGTCTTCAGCGCGGGCGTGGTGCTCGCGGCGGCGATGTTCGCCACGGCTTGGTCCATCGGCGACAACCTGCGGCGGCGGCGCTCCTACGCGGCGATGCTCGAAGAGCGTGCCGTCCGGCTCGAGCGCGCCCGCGAGGAGCACGCCCGTCGGCTGGTGCTCGAGGAGCGGGCCCGGCTGGCTCGGGAGCTGCACGACGTGGTCGCCCACCACGTCAGCATGATCTCGGTCCAGGCCGAAACCGGCCCCTATCTGCTCGCGGCGGGGGAGGCGCGCGCGGCCGACGGCTTCGCCTCGATCGGTGCGACCGCCCGGCAGGCGCTGACAGAGATGCGTCGGCTGCTCGGCGTGCTCCGGGAGGAGACCGTGACGCCGGCCGATTTGGCGCCCCAGCCCGGCGTCGGCGAGATCGAGGAGTTGGTGGCGGAGGTGCGGCGGTCGGGGCTGCCGGTCGAGCTCTCGATCCGGGGCACGCCTCGCCCGCTGCCGGCCGGGGTCGACCTTTCTGCCTACCGGATCGTCCAGGAGGCGCTGACCAACGTGCGCAAGCACGCGGGCTCCGCCCGCGCCGTCGTCCTGATGGCGTACGACGACGACGCCCTCCGGCTCCGCGTCGTCGACGACGGGTCGGACGCCCCGCCTGGCGACGGCGCCGGACAGGGCTTGGTCGGGATGCGGGAACGGGTAGCGATGTTGGGCGGCCACCTGCGGGCAGGCCCCGACCCGAGCGGAGGCTTCGCCGTCGCCGCCACGTTGCCGCTGGATCAGACCCCGGCCGGCGGACCGGAGACGGCGAGAGCCACGTGAGCATCCGGGTCCTGGTCGTCGACGACCAGACGATCGTCCGGGCCGGCTTCGCCATGATCCTCGGCGCGCAGCCGGACATCGCCGTCGTGGGCGAGGCCGAGGACGGCGAGCAGGCGGTCGCGCTCGCCCGGCGCTACCATCCGGACGTCGTCCTGATGGACGTCCGGATGCCCCGCCTTGACGGGATCGCGGCGACCCGACGGCTGGTGGGGACGGCGGACGGCGGAGCGCCGCGGGTCCTGATCCTGACCACGTTCGACCTTGATGCGTACGTCTACGACGCGCTGCGGGCCGGGGCCAGCGGTTTCCTGCTCAAGGACGTAACCCGAGACGAGCTGGTGGCGGCCGTGCGGGTCATCGCCGCCGGGGACGCGTTGCTCGCCCCCTCGGTCACCCGTCGCCTAATCCGGGAGTTCGCCGAACGCTCGCCGGCGGCGGTCGGTGCCACCCCGGAAGCGCTCCTGACGCTGACGCCGCGGGAGCGCGAGGTCCTGACCCTGGTCGCGTCCGGCCTCTCGAACACCGAAATCGGGGCGGCATTGAGCGTCAGCGACCACACCGTCAAGACGCACGTCGCCCACCTCCTCGCCAAGCTGGGGCTGCGCGATCGGGTCCAGGCGGTGGTCCTCGCCTACGAGTCGGGGCTCGTCCGGCCTGGACGGGGCTAGCGGCGAACTGCAGCCCGCCTCCAATTCCTCGCACTGCCCCAACCGGCCGCGACGGCACGGTCTTCGCTGCCGCTCCGGGCCTCGAAACGCCCCCGCAACCCCGCCTCACGGTCAACCGCCGCCCGTCCCTCACTCCCGAGAGCGACGCCCAAATTCGTCCTCTGGGGCGACGCCCGGCCCGCTCTGGCTCCCTAGTCTTGGGGTTGAGGCGGGAGGGCCGCCGGGAGCGAGGGCCGGCGATGGATCGGCCGGACGACGGGAGGAGGAGCAGGGTCATGGAACGAGACGGCCGCTCGGCGCTTGGATTCGGGCTGCTGGCGCTGCGGGCGCTGGTCGGGTTGTTGTTCGTCGCTTCGGGGTTTAGCAAGTTCGCGGACGATGCCCGAACGGTTGCCGATTTCGCGCAGTGGAACGTCCCGCTGGCCGACTCGATGGCCTCCGTCGTCGGTGGCCTCGAGGTGGTCGCCGGCGCCTTGCTGGTGCTGGGCGTCGCAACCCGGCTCGTCGCGCTTCCGCTCGGCGTGCTGATGATCGGTGCGGTCCTTACCGCCGGGGTCGCCGAGGGCGGGCAGCATCTGGTTCTGCCGCCGGTGCTGACGCTCCTTTGCGCCCTCTTCGCCGTCCGAGGTGGGGGTGCCTGGCAGCTGCTTGCGTCCCCGTCAATCCCGTTGGCCGCGTCGAACGCGACGCGCGGTTAAGAATCGACTCGGCGGGGAGGCGATCGCGTCCCCGCCCGAAAGGTGCAGATCCCGTGGACAGGTTCTCCTTCGACCGGCAAGGGCGCGTCCCGACGCAGGATCTAACTCGGCGTGCCCTCCTCCACCGAGCCGGCGCCCTCGGTGCGGCGGCCGCCACGTTGGCCGTGTTCGGCCCCGGCCCAACCCGCGCCCGGGCGAGCCAGGGGACGCCGGCCGCCAGCCCGGCGGCCGGTGATACCCAAAGCTATAGATTCGCCGTCGGCGGGTTCACCGCGACGCTGGTCACGGACGGCACCGCCGCCTTCCCCGACCCGACCGGCATCCTCTTCCCGACCGCCCCGCCCGACGAACTGGCCCGGGCGCTGCGCGCGCACGGTGCGCCAAATCCGTGGCCCGAGTGGGTCACCCCGTTCACCCCGCTCCTGGTCGAGACGGGCCGCGAACGGGTGCTGATCGACACCGGCTTCGGTCCCGGGGGTGCTCCGTCGGCGGGTCGGCTGCTCACCCACCTGGCGGCACTGGGGGTCGCGCCCGACGAGATCGACGTCGTCGTCCTGTCGCACGGACACCCGGACCACATCGGTGGGGCGACGGACGGGGCCGGCGAGGCGACCTTCCCCAACGCCCGCTACCTAATGGCGCGAGCCGAGTGGGAGTTCTGGACCGACCGGGCGCGGATCGAGGCGGACGTGGCGCCGGGTCCCTTCCGCGACCTTCAGCTCGGGGCCGCCGAGACGCACCTGCCCCCGCTCCGCGACCGGATCGAGTTGATCGGGGACGGAGCGGAGATTGTCCCCGGGATCGCCGCGATCCTGGCGCCGGGACACAGCCCGGGCCAGCTGGTGGTCGACGTCGCCTCCGCGGGAGCCCGGCTCCTCTACGGCGCCGACACGGTTGCCCACCCGATCCACCTCGAGCACCCGGAATGGCGGACCGTGTTCGACATCTATCATCCCGAGCCGAGCCTGGGCACCCGGCGGCGCATCCTCAACCTGGCAGCCGAGAGCGGGGCGCTCCTCTCGGCCTACCACATCCCCTTCCCGGGCCTTGGCCGGGTGACGGCGGCAGGGGACGCCTGGCGGTGGGAGCCGGTCGCGCCGCAGCCGTAGCGCGATGCGGTGGGCGGGAAGCCGGAGCGGCCCGTTAGGGTCGCCCTGGCCCCGCCCTCATGACCGTGGGAACGACCGTGCATCGGCGGGGTCACGCCGGCCGTCCATCCGGGACTGCCGGCGCCGCGGGGTCGCGCCGGCGTCCGTGGGGTCGATCGCGAAGCGGACGGGGCCGGCGATCGTGCGTTTCCGCTCCCGCATCCTGGACGGATGCCGAGGCGAACGACGCCCGTGACATCCATTCGGCGCGGGGGGCGCTCAAGCTGGCACGAAGTCGAACCGGTGGACGACCAGTGGGCGATACGGAGTACAACGACCGTGCCGGAACTTCTGCTAGCGGATCCTTCGCCGCCGCCGTTCGGTCTCCTCCGGCGGCGAAGGATCCACCGGCGGCCGATCGAGCTTCGGGACACGATCTGCTCGATCCGTAGTCCCACCCTGAGCTTTGGGGCAGAGACCGTCGGTTCGGCGAGGAGCATCCCGCCCTACGCGTTCGGCACAGGCGTTGGGGTCACGTGGATGCTCCGCGTCGAACTGGGTACGCTCCTGGGCGAACGGCTCTTGGGCGACTTTCGCGGAAGCTGTGTCGGTCTCGGCGATCCGGCTCACCTCCGCTTCGAGGTGCCGCGCGCCTTGCGTCACGCCGTTCACGTACCGCCTGATCATCGATGGGACGGGGTGTGTTCGACACCTCTTTATCCTGAAGCGTCCCAACCGCGATCGACCGCTGCCCGAGCGAAGCCGGCTACGGGCAGCCGGTTCGCACCACCCGGTCCCTCGCCGATGGCAGCTACGTCGCGCTGGCCGGACGGTTCCGCGTTCCCCTGGTTCTCCGCCGACCTTCGTCCGCGGAACGTGCTCGGCGCCGCGTTCCCCTTGGCCTTGGGCGAGACGACAAGGTCCCTCACGGACGACCCCGGAATCGGGCTCACCGGCCTAGGCGACCCCGAGCAGCCGGGTGATCGTCTCCGCGTAGACCCGCGCCTGGGTGACGAGGTCGGCGACATTGACCGCCTCGTTCGCGCCGTGGGCGTGCTCGCCGCCGGGGCCGTAGCCGACGGTGTCGATCCCTGCCCGGCGGTAGAAGCGGCCGTCGGTGGCGCCGGCCCAGGCGACGAAGTAGGGCGGGTCCTCGCCGGTGACGCTCCGGGCACCCGCCTGGATGGCCTGGACGAGCGGGGAGTCCTCCGGGGTGATGTTGGCGGGGATGGCGTCCCCGGTGGGGTCGACGGCGATCTCGTAGCGGAAGTCCGGGTCCTCGGTGGCGAGGGCGTCGAGGGTGGCGCGGATCTCGGCGTGGGCGCTCTCGGTCGTCTCACCGGGGATGATGCGGCGGTCGATCGTGAAGACACACTCACCCGGGACGACGTTGTGAGCGACGCCGCCCCGGATCGTGTTGACGCTGATGACCGGCTTGCCGATCGCGGGGTGAAATCTGTCGATGTCCCCTTCTAAGGCGAGGACCGCCCTGGCGGCCTTGGCGATCGCGTTGATCCCGCTGACGCGGGCCGCGGCGGTGTGCGAGGCGCGGCCGAGGACCGTCACCTCGAAGCCGACGATGCCGCGCTCGGCGTTCCGGACCTTGAGGTCGCTCTTCTCGCCGATCAGGCAGTAGTCCGGGCGGGGCAGACGGCCGGCGGCGATTTCGTCCATCAGAAAGATCGTGCCGAAGTTGCCGCTCAGCTCCTCGTCGGAGACGACGTGGGCCTGGAGGCGGCCGCGGAGCGGGGCGTCCTTGAGCAGATTCATCGTGTAGAGCATGACGCCGGTGGAACTCTTCATGTCGGAGGCGCCGCGGCCGTAGAGCTTGGTGCCGTCGTCGCTGAGCGTGGGCTCGTACGGCCCGGTCCGCCAGGCGGCGGCGTCCGAGACGGGGACGGTGTCGAGGTGGCCGTTCATGACGATCGTCGGCCCGGCGTCCCCGTCGCCGACGGAGACGACGACATTCGGCCGCGCCGGGTCCTTGGCGACGAACTGGTGGGCGAGCCCCCGCTCGGCGCACCAGCCGGCGACGAACTCCATCACCGCCCGCTCCTCCCCGCTCGGGCTGGGGACGGCGATCAGGTCGCTGGCGATGGCGACGACCCCGTCGCGCTCCACCCGTTCGGCCCAGGAATTCACGGTCACCTCCGGCGAGCTACGAGCTTCCAGCAAGAGCTATGAGCCAACGATACCCCGTAGGGTTGGTGAGCGCTCGGGGGTCGGCAACTGCGCGGCGCACCAACCAGTGCCCGGGCTGGCTCGGGCTGCTCGGCTCTTAGCGCTTGGCTCTGGGCTACAGTCTGGCGAAGCGGGCGACGTTGGCGACGAAGACGACGGCGCCGCCAACCTCGACCTCGAAGTTCTCGGGCATGTAGAGGAGGCCCGGCTCCAGCGCGGGCGAGTAGGGGACGGCAATCTGGGTCCGGTGGCGGCACGTGCGCCGCAGGATGCCCATGATCGTCGCCACCTTCTCGTCCTCGACGCCGATCAGGAGGCTGCTGTTGCCGGTTCGGAGGAAGGAGCCGGTGGTGCTGACCTTGGTGAAGCGGTGGCCGCCCCCGACCAGCGCCTCGGTCAGCGCCGGGGAGTCCTCGTCCTGGACGATGGCGATGATGAGCTTCATGGTCGCCTCCGGGGCGGGAAATCAGCCGTCAGCGATTAGCTAGCGGAGGGTGATGCGCCGCGTGGGGCCGGGATGCGGCGCGGAGTGTACCACCGACGGCAGGCGGCCGCGCCCGCTCGCGACCGTCCCGTCACGGTCCCCGCCACCGCTGTCCCCATCTCTCTGGGACGGCGGCGAACCGACGCCGCCGATGAGCGAGCCGGCGTTACCCCCCGGTCCCGGCGATAGCGGCGAGCAGCGACGCGTGGAGGGGACCGTTGGTGGCAAGCGCCCCGTCGCCGTAGGGGTCGAAGGGGCCGCCGGCGGGGTCGGTGACGCGGCCGCCCGCCTCGGTGACGAGGAGGGCGCCGGCGGCCATGTCCCAGGGCCGTAGCGGGCGCTCCCAGTAGCCGTCAAGGCGACCGGCGGCGACGTAGGCGAGGTTGAGCGCGGCGGAGCCGGTTTGGCGGATCGACTGGACCCGATCGAGGAGGGAACGCCAGACCACGGCCTGGGCGCCGCGCTCGGCGAGGTCGTAGGCGAAGCCGGTGGCCAGCATCGCCGCGATCGGGCGATCGGTGGCGGAGACCCGGATCGGGCCGCCGTTCAGGGTCGCCCCCGCGCCGCTCGCCGCGGCGAACAACTCGTCGCGGATTGGGTCGTAGACGACGCCGACCAGGGGAGCGCCATCCCGTTCGAGGGCGATCGAGACGGCGAAGTGGGGAAAGCCGTGGGCGTAATTCGTCGTCCCGTCGAGCGGGTCGACGACCCAACCGTACGGGGACACGGCACCGCTTCCGCCTCCCTCGGCACCGCGGGCGCCCTCCTCGCCGAGCAGGCGATGGTCCGGGAAGGCGGCGCGGAGGCGGGCGGCGATCAGCGCCTCGGCCCCGGTGTCCGCCTCGGTGACGAGGTCGACCGCTCCCTTGAGCCGCACGTCGTGCGGGCGGCCGAAGCGTTCCCGCAGCAGCGCCCCCGCCTCGCGGGCGGCGGCGACGGCGACGGGGAGGAAGGCGTCGGTCATCGGCGATCGTCCATCGATCCCGTCTCGTGGGCCGCCCGGGGCGGTCGGGAGCGGCCCCCGGCACGTCACGGGCGCGACGGACGGGTCCCGCGGGCCGGCTGGGAGCGTGGGGACGACGCTAGCAGCCCGACCTCGGCCAAGATTGCCCGCACCCGATCGACCTCCGCCCCGTCGTAGCGGGTCAGGGGCTGGGCGACGACGTTGGTGGCGAGCACGCCCCGGAGCATGAGGGCCGACTTGAAACCGCCGAGGAAGGCCGCGGTCGGACCGAACCGGCCGGGGTCGGCGGGGCGGATGATGGCGAAGAGGCGGACCAGGCGCTCCTGCTCGTTCCGGGCCGTGATCGGGTCGCCGGCGCAGGCCGCGTCGTAGAGGCGGACGAAGCCGTGGGGGTCGACGTTGCCGAGGCCGGGCACCGAGCCGCGCGCGCCGGCGGCGAGGGCGGCGTCGACGAGAAGTTCGGCACCGGTGAAGGTGGCAAAGCCCGGGAGATGGCGGGCGTCGGTCAGGAGGGAGCGAAAGCCGGTCTCGTCGCCGCTGCTGTCTTTGAGGCCGACGATCAGCCCCTCCCGCGCCATCGCGAGGACGGTCGCGGGCTCGATCTTGGTCGGCACGGCGACCGGGATGTCGTAGGCGAGGATCGGCAGGTCGACGGCCGCGCGGACGGCCCGGAAGTGGGCCACGACCTCCGCCTGGCTGGGCCGGAGGTAGAAGGGGGCGGTGAGGACCAGGCCGTCGACGCCGAGGCGCTGGGCGACCCGGGCGTGGCCGATCGAGGCCGCGGTGGCGGGGGCGACCACCCCGGCGATGACCGGCACGCGGCCCCCGGCGACGCCGACGATCGTCTCGATCACGGTTGCCCGCTGGCGGTCGGTCAGCAGCGCGTTCTCGCTCGTCGTGCCGAGCGCGAAGAGGCCGTGGACGCCGCCGTCGAGGAGGAAGCCGACGAGACGCTCCAGCGACGGCACGTCGACCTCGAACTCCTCCGTCAGCGGCGTGCAGACCGGGGGGATGATTCCGTGCAGGCGCTTGGCGACCACGGTCATATCTTCTCCTTACCTCGCCTCTGCCCTTTGCCCTTGAACGCTACCCCTTCATCCCGCCGGCCGTCATGCCGACGACGATCTGGCGCTGGACGAAGACGGTCAGGAGCAGCACCGGCAGCGTCACGACCAGGGCCGCGGCGGCCAGCGCGCCCCAGGCGAGCTGCTCGAAGGTGAGCACGTTGAAGACCGCCACTGGCAGCGTCCGCGTCTCCTGCCCGGCGAGGACGACGGCGAAGATGAAGTTGTTCCAGGAGAAGATGAAGGCCAGGATGGCGGCGACGACCATCCCCGGCCGGGAGAGGGGGAGGGCGACGTCTCGGAAGGCGGCCCAGATGCCGGCCCCGTCGACCAGCGCCGCCTCCTCCAACTCCGGGTGAAGGTCCTCGAAGAAGCCCATCATCACCCAGATCGTGATCGGTAGCCCGATCACCAGGTGGGTAATGATCAGCGCCCAGAGGGTGTTGTTCAGACCGAGGTACCGGAAGAGGATGAACCAGGGGATCAGGTAGCTCAAGCCGGGGGTCATCCGCGAGACGAGGACGAAGACGGCGAGCCCGTTCGCCTTAGTCTTGGCGATCCCGTAGCCCGCCGGCACGCCGAGCGCCAGCGAGAGGGCGGTCGAGGCGACGGCGACGACGAGGCTGTTGACGGCGTAGCGGCCGAACGGGCTGTTCTCGAAGATCTCCCGGAAGTTGTCGAGGGTCGGGTTGCGGGGGATGAAGATCGGGGGATAGGCGGTGTTCTCGACGTCGGGCTTCAGGGAGAGGGAGAGCATCCAGAGGAAGACAAAGACCGCCGGCGAGAGGAGCACGAGGAGGCCGATCCAGAAGCCGGCCCGCCGCAGGAACCGATGGCCGCGGTACGGGACGGACGGCGTTCGCCGGAGGGCCGGCGCCGGGATCGCTACGCCCATCGCGCGCGCTGCCGCAGGTAGAGCATCCCGAAGGAGCAGGCGAGGATGACGGCGAAGAAGACCACCACCACCGCCGACGCGCGACCGATCTGGAAGAAGTTGAAGGCCTGCAAGTAGAGGTAGATGTTGACCGTCTCCGAGGCGGTGCCCGGTCCGCCCTGGGTGATGGCGTAGATGGTGTCGAACGCCTTGAGGGCGTCGATGGTGCGGAGGACAACCGCGACCATGATGAAGGGGAGGGTCAGCGGCAGGGTGATGTCCCAGAACATCCGCCAGCCGCCGGCGCCGTCGATCCGGGCCGACTCCAGTGGCTCGGTCGGCATCGCCGCCAGACCGCCGAGCACGATCAGCATCACCAGCGGCGTCCACTGCCAGGTCTCGACCAGCACCAGCGAGGGGATCACGGTGTCCGGCGCGTAGACCCAGAGCGAGGGCGGCAGGCCGACCCGGCTCAGCAGGAAGTTCAGCACCCCAAGCTGGGGGTGGAACATCATCGCCCAGACGAGGGAGATGGCAACCGGGGTGGCGATCATCGGCAGGATGAAGACGCCGCGGAAGAAGCCGCGCAGCGGGAACTCCTGGTGGAACATGAGCGCCGCCAGGACGCCGAAGAGGACGGGGAGGGCGACCGCGAAGAGCGTGTAGACGAAGGTGCGGACGACCGCCGCCCGGAAGCGGGCGTCCCCGGCCAGATTCGCGTAGTTGTCGAGTCCGACCCAGACCCGGGGCGAGGCGACCTGCCAATCGTGCAGGCTCATGAAGACCGTGAAGACCCAGGGGAAGACGATCACCGCGCCGATCACCACCAGCGCCGGCAGGACGAAGCGGAGGTACTTGTCGCGGCGACGGTAGGAGGAACCGGCGCGGCGGCGCGCCCGGATCGCCCCTCCCACGGCCGCGGCGGCGGGCGTGCTCACCGTGCCTGCTCCTTCCGGGCGGTGTCGACGATGGAGAGGCGGGCAGCGCCGGGGTAGCCCGGGCGGGGCCGCGGGAGCGTTCGCGGACCTTCCCGACGGCGGCGGCGGGCGGGTCGTCGCCCGCAGGCGGGATGCACCGGGCGCCTACGTTTGCAGGCTCTGCTCCAGGACCGGGCGGAACTGCTCGGTAGCGCTCTCCAACTCCTGGGCGGGGTCGGCGCCGGTGATCATGTTGGTCAGGGCGATGCCGAAGGTGTCGCGGAACTCGGTAACGGGGACGATCGCCGGCAGGCTCGGCAGGCCGATCTCACCGGAGGCGACCAGGGTGTCGACCCACTCCCGCGGCACCTTCAGCGCGGCCAGGGCTTCGGGGTCGGAGTAGGCGGAGGTGCGGGCCGGGGCGCCGGCGCCGGCGGCGAGGACGCGGGCCTGGTTCCGCTTGTTGGTCGCCCACTGGGCGTAGAAGTAGGCAGGGCCCTGCTTGTCGCTCCCGGCCGAGACCCCAATACCGTCGCCGAACGACCCGGAGTGGCGCGAGACCGGCCCCGCCGGTTGGAGACCGTAGCCGACCTTGCCGGCGACGCGGGAGCTGGCCGGGTCCTCCAGCGGCGTAGCGAAGCCGATGCCGTCGAACCACATCGCGGCCGTGCCCTGGGAGAAGGTCGTCTGGCACTCGTTCCAGTTGAAGCCGACAACGCCCGGCGGCCCGTAGTTTGCCAGGAGGTCGCGGTAGAGCGTGGCCGCCTCGATCGCGGCGGGCTCGGTGGTGTGCATCTGGTTCTGGTCGTCGATCGAGCTGACGCCCCACCCCTGCATGAACGAGGTCCAGACCGGCACGTTCGCGTTCTTGAGACCGCGGGCGGCGAAGCCGAAGACCCCGTTGCCGGGGTCGTGCAGCGCCTCGGCCGCGGCCAGGGTCTCCTGAAGCGTCTGCGGGAAGGCGACGCCCTTCTGGTCGAAGAGCTCCTTGTTCCAGTAGAGGATCCAGTAGTCGATGTTGTAGGGGAGGGTGTCGAGGCGGCCGTCGGCGTGGGTGGCGAAGGTGATCGCGGCCGGCGCGAAGTCGGCGACGTCGTAATCGGGCGCGGTCATCGTCGGGTCGTCGCGCATCTCCCGCAGATCCGAGAGAAACCTGCCCCGACCGAAGAGGCTCTTCTGGACGTGCCAGGAGACAGCGGTGACGTCGAAGCTCGGGTTGCCGGAGCTGAACTCGATGGTCTGCTTCTGGCGCTGCTGCTGCTCCGGGACGACGTCGGCGTTGACCGTGATCCCGGTCAGCTCCTCGAACTCCGACTGGTACTGGGTCAGCAGGTCGCTGCGGGGGCTGAGCGAGAGCAGGACGTTGATCGACTCGCCGTCGTAGCGCTTCCAGTCGAACGCCGCCTGCGCCCGCCGGAGCTCGGCCGCGCTCATCGTCCCGAGCCGTCCCCCGGCCAGCCCGGCGGCCGCCATGCCCGCGCCCATGGCGACGAACCGCCGCCGCGTCTGCCGTCGGTTCCATGCTCCGGTCATCGCCGTCCTCCTCCTCGAGAACCGCTCGCCACCCCCGGCCCGTTCTCAGGGACGGATCGTCTGCCGCTCCGCTACGTCATTGGAGCGACGGGCTGGGACGTGCTAAAACGTTTGCGCTGCACCGACAGACTAGACCGGACCGGACGACCTGTCAAGAGCGGGCGAGAGACGATCGTCCGCCTGAATCGTATACCGGCCGAGGAACCCGAACCGTGCCGAACCTGAAGGAGATCGCCCGGCTGGCGAACACTTCCGTCACCACCGTCTCGCTGGTACTCAACGGGCGAGACGGCCGGAACCGGATCAGCGCCGCCACCCGCGGCCAGGTGCTGGAGGCGGCGCGGGCGCTCGGCTACACCCCGAACATTGCGGCCCGGCGGCTCCGCTCGGCGACCGGGGCGCCGCCGCTGGCGATCGGGCTGCTGCTGCCGTTCGACGAGCGGCTGACGATCACGGTCCGCGCCGTCGGCACGATCCGGGAGACGCTCGACGCCTGGGCGGGGGAACGGGGCGTGGCGCCCCCCGATCTGCTGATCGAGACCTACCCGGGCGGTCACCTGGCCGGTGTCCGCTCGCTGGCCGATAACACCCGCTACAACGGCGCGTTCCTCTTCAGCACTCTGCCGGAGGACGACCGCTTCCTGGCGCGGGTTGGGCCGCTGGCGATCCCCGTCGTCCTCGTGCAGCGGAGCGTCACCGGCCATGCCTGGGTCAGCGTCGACAACCGGCGGGTCGGCGCCCGCGTCGCCGAGCACCTGCTCGACCTCGGCCACCGACGCTTCGGCGTCGTCGCGGCGACGGTCCCCGGCGCCGCGCTCGGCGACCGCAGGGAGGGGTTCCTGGCAGCGCTCCGGGGCGCCGGCATCGACCCGCCCGCGGAGCGCATCGAGCGCGGCGCGTTCTCCGAGCACGGCGGCCACGAGGCGACGGCGCGCCTCCTGGCCCGACTTCGGGACGCGGGGCAGGCGCCGCCGACCGCGCTCTACGTGACGGCGGACCTGATGGCGCTCGGGGCGCTCCACGCGCTTAAGGCCGCCGGTCTCCGCGTGCCGGCCGACGTCTCGCTCGTCGGCACCGACAACGACCCGTACACGCCGTTCACCGACCCACCGCTGACGACGGTCGACATCGCCCGCACGCGCAGCGCCCAACTGGCCAGCCACCGTCTGCTCGATCTGGTCACCGACCGGGATGCGGCCCCCAGCACGGATCTGCTGGAGAGCCGCCTCGTGGTCCGCGCCTCGGCCGGTGCGGCGCCCGGGGGAGCGGTTCCCGCCCGCGCGGGTTCGTGATCGCCGATGTCCTCGCGCGCGGCTGTCGGGAGCCCGACGAGGCCCGTCCTCGGCCGCGCCACCGTGATCACCAGCAGCGCCACGAGGGTGGCGGCTTCGAGCCAGAAGAGCGCGCGGTCGACGAACAGGAGCGCGCGGACGAGACAGCCGCCGGTATCTGTGGTCCGGACGGCTGCCCCGTGCCGTGGGCGGCGAGCGACGCGCCCTCCTAGGGCGTCCATACCACCGCGCAAGGTAAGCAAGGAGTAGAAG
>CADCWL010000210.1 GCA_902806405.1 uncultured Thermomicrobiales bacterium
TGCCGCTCGTCGGTCGGGCTGGTCCCGTCCGTGCTTCTCCGGTCGCCGCTCTAGCGGTGCAACGGCATCGACGGCTTTCGGGAAGCGGCAGGGGCGCGACGGCAATGCGAGGGGTCAAGAAGTGCGACCTTCTGGCCAATGTCTGCCCCCGCTGCCTCCGTCCCTTCGCCTGGCGGAAGAAGTGGGCGCGGGACTGGGACGAGGTCCGCTACTGCAGCGACCGCTGCCGCGCCGCCGCCCCGGCCGCCGCCCGATGAGCGATGTGGCGACGGCGGTCCAGGCCGCCCCGGCGCCGACCGCGCGGGATCTGCGGCGCGACTTCGCCAACCGAGACGATCTCGTCGCCTACATCGCCGCCCAATTCCCCGACGCGGCCGCCGGCGATGCCCAGGTCGCCGAGATCCGGGGCGGGCGCCGGGCCGCCGAGGCGGGGATGCGCGCCCTCCGCGTTGGCGACTACGCCCCATCGCGCCACTACCTCTCCGGCGCCGTCTCCCGCCTTTGCCCGTACTGCGCTACGGGGTCGTCTCCCTGGCCGAGATCCGCGACGCCGCGCTGGGCTCGGTCCGCCGACGGAGCGACGCCGCCAAGTTCGTCCAGGAGCTCGCCTGGCGCGACTACTTCCAGCGGGTCTACGACAAGCTCGGTGACCGGATCTGGGACGACCGGGAGGAGTACAAGACCGGCTACCCTGCCGCCTACGCGCCCACGCTACCCGACGATGTCCGGGACGCCGCCACCGGCCTCCCCTGCACGGACGGCTTCGCCCGTGACCTGCGCGAGACGGGCTACCTCCACAACCACGCCCGGATGTGGCTCGCCGCCTACCTCGTCCATTGGCGCCGCGTCCGCTGGCAGGCCGGCGCCTCGTGGTTCCTCTGCCACGTCCTCGACGGCGACCCGGCCTCCAACGCCCGCTCCTGGCAATGGGTCGCCAGCACCTTCGCCCCGAAACCGTACCTCTTCAACCGCGAGAACCTGGAGCAGTACACCGACGGCCGCTACTGCCGGACCTGCCCCCTCCACGGACGCGGCCCCTTCGAGGGGACGTACGACGACCTCCAGGGCCGGCTCCTCCGATCCGTGCCGACGCCGCCCGGCACGGACCCTGGACGACGCGGCGCCTCGCGGCACGACCGCCACGAGACGGGGAGGCGGCAACGAGACCGATGGTAGCGGCTCCCGATCACGCCGGCGGGGCGCGATCGGCGCGGACGGGGGGCGTCCCGGCCGAGGCGGACGGCGGCGCGCCCGTCGGGGCGCCGGCGGTCGTCTGGGTCCACGGCGATTGCCTCAACCCTGGCGGGCCGGCGCTCGTCGCGTACCCGGGCCCGCCCGCGCTCTGAGTCTGATGCGACGCGCTCGTCGCCGAGTGGGACACCTCCCATAACCGCCTTGTCTTCCTCTAGGAGTGCCTCCTCGAACTGCCGGTGGTGATCCGCCGCGGCGACGTCGCCGCCGGGCTGGTCGCCTTCGCGGGGGAGCACGGCACGGTATGGGTCGCCACCGCCGAGAGCCCGAGCCCGCGCTTCGCCGCCATCCGCGACGAGGTCGTCCGCTCCCTGCCGGTCGAGGTCCTGCCGGTGACGCGGTTCGTCGCCTACAGCGGCCACCTCGACCTCGACCGCTTCTCCCGCTACTGCCGCGTCGCTCAGCGACACGCCTTCGGCCAACCGCCGCTCTTTGAAGGGGCCACCTTCGACGGTGAGCCCGCCGCCCCGGGGGCGGATCCCGTGGCGGTCGCGGGACCCGCCCCCGGGGGTCCCTTTCCATGGCTTCCTTCCGCGTGGCCTCGGCGGCCGCGAACGCCGTTGCGGGGAAGTGCGGGGCGTGGCCGCCGAGCCCATCCCCTAGCCGCCGGGTCGGTCACGTCTCGCACCCGCCGCCGAGACCGGTCGGCGTCGGAAGCACCCCTGCCCCGGACAGGAGCCACGCCGAAGCCCGCTCCGACCCATCCTCGCCGACGCCGCCGGCGCAAGCGCGCGCGGCGTCAGCACCCGACACCCACGCGTTCGCGGTCTACGGCAACCCGGTGAGCGACCGCCGGCGCCGGGCGGGTCTGGAGCACGGGGCGATCCTATCCTCGCGCCGCTCCTGAACCGGCTCCTTGGACACTGGGTCCATCGGTCACGACGGTTCAGGGGCGACGGTTGACGGTCGAAGGTCCTGGACCTATAGTACCGGCATCCGGCGTCTTCTTGGGCACGGCCACGAGGTCGACAACCGAATCATCGTCAGCGGCTGCGTTGAACCGTCGCCTGTATCTGGTCACCTGGGCGGCGGGGAGCAAGTGGTGAAACCGGCCCAATCCTGGGACGGTTTCTTGGTGCTTGCCGCGCGGAGGTCGACATGGTCGCTAGACTCGAATCGGAGGCCTCGCCGGTGACATTGGGTGACCACGCCGTCCGGGCGTGGCCGGCCGTCGGCCCTGCTCCCTCGCAAGGCGCGCGGACGGATGGCCGGTCCATCCGGACGGTGCCCGCGCCGGCCGGCGGTGCAGACGGCCTCAATCGAGCGGGAGGCTCCGCTGACCAAGCTCCTCGCTCCGCACGCCGGTGGCGGCCGCGGCACTCCCCCGGCTCCTCCCGCCGAGCGGCGGTCGTCGCGGTCACAGCCGCGGTTCTCCTCTGGGCGCTCGCCAGCCTGCGCTTCGAGGAGGTCCGCCTCCTAACCCTTGCCCCAACCGCCCAGTCCGGGATCGAGACGGCCGCAGCTTTGGCACGCCTCTTCGGGGCGCTGGTCCTCTTCCTCTTTCCATTCCAGGAGGAGCGGATGTGGAGGCGCCTGCGTTGGGTGGCGGCCGGCCTGCTCACAACCGGCCTTGGCTCCCTGTTCTTCGGGTCGGGCCAGTTGTTGCTGCCGCGCCCCCTTGCGGTCGATACGATCATGTACGCCGCCGCAGCGATCAACTCGGTGGCCGGCGTGCTCTTCCTCGTCGGTCTGGTCCCCGCCGAGCCGCTCCGCTTCGCATTTCGTCCGCTGCCC
>CADCWL010000211.1 GCA_902806405.1 uncultured Thermomicrobiales bacterium
GGCGACCGCGCCACCCGAGACCTCGACCATCGTCTCCTCGTCGATGGCCCATCCCTCGGGGACCAATCGCGCGCGGACCGCGTGGAGGAGCCGGGTCGGGGTGCCGAACTGCGAAGCGTGGACGTCGACCGCGAACGGCACCAGGCCCAGGCCGGGTCGGACGTCGAGGTACTCCTCGTCCTCGCTCACGTCCTCCGAACAGACGACGAGGTCGCCGCCGCCGGTGCGAAGCTTCCAGCCACCGACGATCCCGGCCACGGGCGCAATCATCGCGCCGGCCGAGAAGCCGGCATAGGGGATGCCGCGGTCGCGGAGCCAGGGCAGCCAGGTTCCCGCCATCGGATGGATCGCGTCGTGGTAGGCCGGCGTCAAGCCGCCCCCGACGAGCACCCCGGTCGCCGTCTCCAGATCGCCGCCGACCAGCGGCCGCTCCCCGGAGACGAAGACCGGGAAAACGTCCGCGGCCCCAACCGCGGCCAGCGCGGCGGCGGACCGGCCGAAGGCCACGTCCCGCTCGTCGCCGTCGAGCAGAACGCAGGCGATCCGTGGCGCGCCGGCCGCCCGCACGGCGGAAACGAAACGACCGTAGGTTTCCGGAAACGCGGCCGCACTCCACCCCCCGCCCAGCAGAAACACCGGCCCTGGTGCCATCGTCTTCTCCGGCTCGCACGACGGGATCGGGTCGCCGATCGGTGCGGCGAACGGCGGCACCCTACCCGACCAAGCAGACGGCCGGCAATCGGGCCCCGCCGCGTCCGCCGGCTCCGCACCGCGCCGGCACCGCCGCTGCCCAGGCCTCGGGGGTGCCGCCTGGATGTATGAGGGCCGGACGTTGGTGACGCGGGTCTTGAGTCGGGATGCCGGCGGTTGGCCGCCCGCGGCGGTGTGGGGTCGATGGTAGGTGTAGTGAACGTCCCAAATGGCAAGGGCTTGTGAGCGTTCGTCCTCGCTGGCGTATTCGCGGGCGTCGAGGGGTTCCTCGGTCATGATCCTCTGGTAGCGCTCGGCCTTGCCGTTGTGGCGTGGCGTGTAGGGTTTGGTCTTCTGGTGGCGGGTGCAATGGCCGACGATCCGGGCGAAGTCGTTGGAGCGGTAGCAGGCGCCGTTGGCGGTGACGATGCGCTGGATGTGGGTGATGCCGTGGGCGGCGAACCAGACCTTGGCGCGGCCGACTGCCCGCTTCTGAGCGCTGTTGCGGCCGTGGATGCGCCACCCGCCGCCGTCGGCGATCCGGCCGACCTTCTTCACGTCCAGATGTGCCATGTGACCCGGCCAGCGGGCGATGATCTTGCCGGGCTTGCGGTTGCTGCGACCGCTGGGGTCGATGAACCCGCGCTGACCAAGCCCGAGTTGGGTCCGGTGGCGGGTGACGGTGCGGCGGTTGATGCGGCAGTCCAACTCGGCCGGTTCGTGGGTGATCCGGTTGGCCGACCACTTCTCCTCCCACCGCCAGGTCTCCATCCGCTCAATGACCCATGCAGCAGTCGCGTCTGGACTATGCTTTGGGGCTCAGGGCCGGTCGTGCAGGTCGAGCTCACCATGGCGGCGCCACCGGTTGACCCACTGCGACGCGCACGCCCGCGCGATTCCCATCTCCGCGGCGACATGACTGATCGCGCACTGCCGACAACGCTGCACCAGACGCAGTCGGCCTTCGAACGGCAACTGGGCATTAAGGTGGGGCATGAGGGGCAGGTCCTTTCGCTGGCTCGATCCGCCCCGCCCCGGCAACGGTCCACTTTCCACCCTTCGCAACTCCCGCGACGCGAGCGGTCCCGCGCTGCCCTTCATCCAGGCCGAGATCGGCGCCGTCGTCCGCGGTGTCAAGGGCGGCCAATTCGATTACCCGACCTGACTGACGAGCTGACCTGACCGACCGGCACCTCGCCCTGCGGGACACGCCGGCACCGCAGGCCGCGGGAACGCGGGCTAGCGTTCCACGGCGGTGTAGGTCAGGTGGGTCACCCGGGACGATGCGTCCGTGCGGGCCTGGTCCAGCGCGAGGCGGGCGGGGTCCACGCGGTCGAACAGGCGGATGCCGCTGCCGAACAGCACGGGCGCGAGCGTAATCGTGAACTCGTCGATCAGGCCGCTGTCCAGGTACTCCTGGATCGTCTCGGCGCCGCCGGCGACGCGCACGTCGCGGTCGCCGGCGGCCTCGCGGGCATGGAGCAGCGCGCTCTCGATGCCGTCGTTGACGAAGTGGAAGGTGGTGCCGCCCGGCCGCTCCCACGGGTCACGCTTGGTGTGGGTGACGACGAAGACCGGGGTGTGGAACGGCGCCTCCTCCGGCCATGCCTGCTCGCCGCCGTCGAACATGCGCTTGCCCACGACGCTCGCGCCGGTGCGCTCGTACGTCGCCCGTGCGATGTCGTTGTCGAGTCCTTCCTCGCCGCCCTCGCCGAGCTTGAGGTTCTCCCGGAACCACCGCTGCGGGAACAGCCACGCCTGCAGCTCCGACCACTTCGTCAGCCAGCGCTGGGCCCTCGGGTCGTGCTGACCTTCGGGCGAGAATACGTACGCGACGGACACGGCCCCGGGCGCTATGAAGCCGTCCAGTGACATCGTCACGCTGAAGAACACCTTCCCAGCCATCAGCGCACCGTCCCTTCCTGCCAGGTCTCCTGCTCAGTCATGGTGTTGCCGGCAGTCGCCGGGCCGCGGCCCGTAGACCGCTCCCGGGCGACCTCCGTGACGTAGGCCGCCAGGTTGCGCAGGGTCTGCTCGCCGCCCTCGATCGCGTGGTACTTCTCCACGGCCTCGTCGCGGAGTTCCCTGGTGGGGAACACCGTGCGCATCACGATCCGGGTCTCGTCGCCGGCCGGCTCGAAGGCCAGGACCGACTCGAAGGCGTTCGGGTCGTCGCGGGACTCGCCGTGCAGCAGCGCGATCCGCTCCGGCGGGACGATCTCCCGCCAGGTGATCCACTCCTGGTAGTCGGTCCCGTCCGGCCCGTGCATCACGAAGTCCC
>CADCWL010000212.1 GCA_902806405.1 uncultured Thermomicrobiales bacterium
GGAACCCGCCGCCGAGGACCCGGTCGAGGCCCGGCACCCCGGTGGCCAGCCGCGCCAGCGCCGGCGGCGTCCGCGGCGTCCCATTCTCGTCCACGCGGCCCGCGCTCCCGTCCCTCGCGCACGATGTCGGCCGGAGGGGGACCGGAGGAAGCCTGGTGCCAACGGCGGGAGCGGCCTCCGGGCGCCCCCCCGCCGCCCGTGCCGTCCGGGGAGCGCACGCCACGGTCGATGCCGCGCGCCCGCGTCGGCCGGCGGCGACTCAGTGCCCGTGCACGAGGTCCAGCGACTCGACCTTGTCGTGGACGGCGAGCTTGTCGACGATGGTGGCGCTCGCCGCGTTCATCCCGACGATCTCGACGGCGGCGCCCCCGCGGCGGAACCGCATGACGACCTTGTCCAGCGCCGCCACCGCGGAGATGTCCCAGAGGTGGGCCCGGCCGACGTCGATGCGGACCTTCGCCGGCGCTTCCGCGAAGTCGAAGGCCCGGGAGAACGCGTCCGCCGAGGCGAAGAAGATCTGGCCGCTCACCACGTAGGTGCGCGCTCGGCCGTCGTCGGAAGCGGACGACGTCACGGTGGCGAGCTGCCCGATCTTCCAGGCGAAGAAGATGCCGCTCAGGAGCACCCCGACCAGGACGCCGGCCGCGAGGTTGTGGGTGAAGACGACGACGGCCACGGTCGCCAGCATGACGGCGCTCGAGGTCCGGGGGTGGGTGCGCAGGTTCGGGAGCGAGGCCCAGCTGAAGGTCCCGATCGAGACCATGATCATCACGGCGACCAGCGCCGCCATCGGGATCCGCCCGACCCAGCCGCCGAGCCCGACGACCAGGATCAGGAGGAAGAGCCCGGCGACGAAGGTCGAGAGCCGGCCGCGCCCGCCCGACTTCACGTTGATCACGGACTGGCCGATCATCGCGCAGCCGGCCATCCCGCCGAGGAGGCCGGTCGCGACGTTGGCCACCCCCTGGCCGGCGCACTCGCGGTTCTTGTCGCTCGCGGTATCGGTCAGGTCGTCGATCACCGACGCCGTCAGAAGCGACTCCAGGAGACCGACGACGGCGAGCGTCCCCGCGTAGGGCAGGATGACGAGGAGCGTCTCGAGGTTCAGGGGGATGTCCGGCAGGAGGAAGACCGGCAGCGACGAGGGGAGCTGGCCCATGTCGGCGACGGTCCGGAGGTCGAGCCCCGCGAGGAGCGAGACGGCCGTCAGGGCGACGATGCAGACGAGGGGCGAGGGGACCGCCGTCGTAAGCCGGGGCAAGCCGTAGATGATCGCCAGGCCCGCGGCGACCATCGGGTAGGTCAGCCACGGCACGCCCGTCAGCTCCGGGAGCTGGGCCAGGAAGATGAGGATCGCCAGCGCGTTGACGAAGCCGGTCATCACCGAGCGCGAGACGAAGCGCATGAGCGAGCCGAGCCGCAGGAACCCGGCGGCGACCTGGAGGAGACCGGTCAGGATCGTCGTCGCGAAGAGGTACTGGAGGCCGTGCTCCCGGACGAGGTCGACCATCACGAGCGCCATGGCGCCCGTCGCGGCCGAGATCATCCCCGGCCGGCCGCCGGCGAAGGCGATGACGACCGCCATCGAGAACGAGGCGTAGAGCCCGACCTTCGGGTCGACGCCGGCGATGATCGAGAAGGCGATCGCCTCCGGGATGAGGGCGAGCGCCACGACCAAGCCGGCGAGCAGATCGCCGCGCACGTTCGCGAGCCAGTCGGCGCGCCATCGGGACAGGACCATTCGGGCACAGCTCCAGTCGATCCCCGCGCCGGTGCACGGCGTGCGGGGCGTTCCAAGCTTCCCCCTCCGGTGCTCCGGAGGGGGGTCAACATGCCGATCGGTGCGATGCGGTGGATGGCGGAGGGTGCTGGAACACCGCGCAGGGGTTCTCGGCCAACCGGGGGAAGCGCGCCCGGTCGGACCGTCCGTCCAACGCGGGTGGGATCCTCGCGCGCCGTTCCGTCGGCGCGACCGCGCTCCGGCACCGTGGCGATCCGGCCGCGCCGGAAGCCGGGCTCCTTCTCGTCGCTGAGGACGGGCGGGGGCGCCGGTGAACCGGTCCGGGTAGCCGATCGGCCGCGCAGGAGACCGGAGTGGGACCAGAGCAAGCCCGATGCCAGCAGCCGACCCGGCGGGAGTGCACTCCCGCCGCCCGTGCGGTTCGGGAAGCGCACGCCTCGGCCGATGCAGCGCACCCGCTTCCGGCCGTCTCATCGGAGCGCCGCGCCGGTCGTCGTCGCGCGCCGCGGGCGGGGCCGTCGACCGGCGTGGGGACGGGCCCGTCCCCACGCCGGTCGACGGCCCCGGTCCCCCGTGCAGGATGGGGCGCCCGCAGTCCCGACGGCCCGAACGCCACGGCCGCGCGCGGGCAGGACGGGCACGCGGGAGAGGAGGGCATGGCGACCGCGGCGCACGCCCTCGTCGTCGACCGCGAGCCCTTCCGCGGCGGGACCTGAACCTGGTCGATCGGCGCCGTCGACCCCGTTCGAGCGAAGGCGGCTGGCCAAGACCGGGACGCGGCCGTTGTGCCCCGGGGAGTCGTGGCTGTAGCTGATGACGACGCGCGGGGAACGACGCTCCTCGCTGTCCATGGGGTGACCGCGGTCGTCCCGTCGGTGGCGGTCGCGACCGAGACCATCTCTGGCGCCCGTCGATCGGGGCTTGCGCCCGACGAGGCCAACTGCCTATGCTTCGGGCGAGGGTCCGCACGCCGATCCGGGGCGGATCGGCCGCCACGCGGTTCTTGGCGTAGTTCCGGCGGGCCTTGCCGCTTAAGGGTGGAGGGAGCGGGGGACGGGACTCGAACCCGCGACAGCCTGCTTGGGAAGCAGGTACTCTACCAACTGAGTTACCCCCGCACTGTCGCCCGGTATGGTAGCACTCCATCGGCCGCCGGTCTAGCGGGGGATTGCGCGTGACGAGGCGCGGCCCCGCCCTCCGTCGCCCCGGCCGGCGCGACCAGCTTGCTCCCACCTGGCGGCCCGACGTGGGCGGCACACAACCTGCAGCCGATTGTCTCCCGCGGCCGCCGATGGGGCGGGCCCGCCCGACCACCGTTCGAGGAGAACGCCATGCCCGGTTACAACGCCAACATCGAGCAGAAGACGCTGGAGAACGCCAACTTTCGGGAGGTGCTCTTCACGGCCCCGAACAGCCAGCTCGTCGTGATGACGCTCCAGCCCGGCGAAGAGATCGGGACGGAGCGCCACGAGGGGCACGACCAGTTCCTCCGCGTCGAATCGGGCGAGGGCGAGGCGATCCTCGACGGCGAGCGTCACCCCGTCTCCGACGGTTCGGCCGTCGTGGTGCCGGCCGGGGTCGAGCACAACGTGGTCAACACCTCCGGCGATGCGCCGCTGCGCCTCTACACGATCTACTCCCCGCCCGAGCACCCCGACGGCACCGTCCACCGCACCAAGCAGGAGGCGGACGAGTACGAGAAGCAGCACCACGGTTAGCCGTCGCCGGTCTCCCGTTGACGCTCCGGACACCCCTCCCGTATACTCTGGTCGTCGTTCGTGGGGGCGTAGCTCAGCTGGGAGAGCGCTACAATCGCACTGTAGAGGTCGGGGGTTCGAGTCCCCCTGCCTCCACCACAATCGGCAACCGCGCCACGATCCGGTCCTCAGCGGCCGGATCGTTTGCGTCTCCAGCCGTTTGGGCACCAGGTGCCGCTCCGCGGGCGACCGGGATGCGAGCGAGGGCGGTCACGCAGGTCCGCCCCGGCGGTGACAGGGCGACACGTCGTTCGCCCGTCGCTGCGAGGCCACGACGACGGGGCGGCCTTGTGGCCGCCCCGTCGTCTCGTTTGCGAGTTCTTCCCTCCGCTTGACGAGCGAGCGGGGTCGGGGGTGAGGGCGTCCCGCCGCTCAGTCCGCCGGAGCCGGGCGGAACCGGCCGCCGGGCGGGCGGTCCCGCTCCGGGCGCGGCTCGGGGGTCATCTGGGGGCGCGGCTGGAAGCGCGTCGCCGGCCGCCCCGTCGGCGGGCCGACCAGATCGGGCTTCGGCCGGGGCGAGTCGAAGAGGGCTTCCAGCTCTTCCCCCTCGATCGTCTCCTCCCGCACCAGCAGCTGGGCGATTGCCTCCAGCTTGTCCGAGTGGCGGGTCAGGATCTCCTTCGCCCGGCCGTCCGCCGCCTCGATCAGGTCCCGGATCTCCTTGTCGATCTGGAAGGCGACCTCGTCGCTGTAGTTGCGCTGCTCGTTGATCTCGCGGCCGAGGAAGACCATCTCCTCCTTCTTGCCGAAGGCGAGCGGTCCCAGCGTCCGGCTCATGCCGAACTCGGTCACCATCCGCCGCGCCATCCCCGTCGCCCGCTCGATGTCGTTGGCGGCGCCGGTCGACTGCTCCTCGAAGACCATCATCTCGGCGACGTGGCCGGCCATGAAGGTGGCCAGGTCGTCCTGGAACTGCGCCTTCGTCTTGAACAGACGGTCCTCGTCCGGCACCATCCGGGTGTAGCCGCCCATCATCCCGCGGGCCACGATGCTGACCTTGCGGACCGGGTCGGCGTTCGGCAGCATCCGCGCCACCAGCGCGTGCCCCGCCTCGTGGTAGGCCGTCATCAGGCGCTCCCGGTCGGAGATGACCCGGCTCTTGCGCTGCGGCCCGGCGATGACGCGGTCGATCGCCTCGGTCAGCTCGTCGCGGCCGACCGTCTTCTTGTTGCGGCGCGCCGCCAGGATCGCGGCCTCGTTGACCAGGTTCTCCAGGTCGGCGCCGGAGAAGCCGGAGGTCTGCCGCGCCAGGTTCTCGATCGAGACGCTCTCCTCGAGCGGTTTGCCCCGGGCGTGGACCTGGAGGATCGCCACCCGGCCCGCGATGTCCGGCCGGTCGAGGATCACCTGCCGGTCGAAGCGACCGGGGCGCAGCAGCGCCGGGTCGAGCACGTCCGGGCGGTTGGTGGCGGCGATCACGATCACGTTCGTCGAGCTGTCGAAGCCGTCCATCTCGACCAGGATCTGGTTCAGCGTCTGCTCACGCTCGTCGTGGCTGCCGCCGAGCCCCGCGCCGCGCTGCCGCCCGACCGCGTCGATCTCGTCGACGAAGACGATGCAGGGGGCGTTCCGCTTGGCCTGATCGAAGAGGTCGCGGACGCGGCTGGCGCCGACGCCGACGAACATCTCGACGAACTCGCTGCCGGAGATGCTGAAGAAGGGCACCCCCGCCTCGCCGGCGACCGCGCGGGAGAGGAGCGTTTTGCCGGTCCCGGGCGGGCCGACCAGCAGCACGCCGCGCGGGATGCGCGCTCCGAGGGCGGCGAACTTGTCCGGGTACTTCAGGAACTCGACGACCTCGACCAGCTCCTCCTTCGCCTCCTCGACGCCGGCGACGTCGGAGAAGGTGACGGTCGGCTTGTTGCCGGTGAAGAGGCGGGCCCGGCTCTTGCCGAACGACATCGCCTGGTTGTTGCTGCCCTGCGTCTGGCGCATCATGAAGAGGAAGACGCCGATCAGGAGCAGGGTCGGCAGCAAGAAGCCGAGCCCCTGGAGGACGCCGCCCCAGCGGCTCGCCGGCCGGATCTCGATCAGCTCCGGGTCCTGCGCCTGGACGTCGACCCCGTAGCTCTCGAGCACGCGGTAGATGTCGGTCTCGGCCGGCAGCGTGGTCGTCGCCTGGTCCTGGCCGGCGTCGCGGGTGTAGGTGACCGTCACCCGCTGGCTGTTCTGCTGCTGGGCGAGCCGCTGGACCTCGCCGGCCCGCACCTCGGCGGCGACCTCACCGATCGTCTTCCGCTGGGGGGCGTCGTTCGGCGAGACGAAGGCGAACCAGAGGGCGATGACGGCGACGATCAGGACGACCCAGACGAAGCCGTTGCGGAGCCACTTCGTGTCACCCATGCGAGATCTCCTGTTGCCGCGCCGGCTCCAGGGCGCACGGGTGCCCCCGCCCAAGCCACGCGAGGCCGAATTATAGCACCGGGCCTCAGCCCTCCCCGATCGCGGCGGGGTCCAAAACGGCGACGTAGGGGAGGTTTCGGTAGCGTCCCGCGTAGTCCAGACCGTAGCCGACGACGAACTCGTCCGGGATCGGGAAGCCGACCCGGTCGACGCGGACCGGGACCGCGTCCGCCTTGTCCTTCTTGAGGAGCGCCACCACGGCGACGTCGGCGGGGTTGCGCCGCTGGAGGACGTCGAGCAGGTACTGGAGCGTCAAGCCGCTGTCGACGATGTCCTCGACGACGAGCACCCGCCGCCCCTCGATGTCGCGGCTGAGGTCCTTGAGGATCCGGACCACGCCGGAGCTCCTGGTGCTCGCGCCGTAGGAGGAGACGGCCATGAAGTCGATCTCGAGCGGGATGGTCATCGCCCGCATCAGGTCGGTCATGAAGGCGACCGCCCCGTTCAGGACCCCGACCATCAGCGGGGCGTCCGAGCCATACTCGGCGTCGAGCTCGGCGGCCAGCTCCCCGATCCGGCCCTGCAGCGTCGGCTCGTCGATCAGCACCCGCGCCACCCCGCGCGCCCGTGGCTCGCTCAGCATCGCTCGTCCCCCTCCGTCAACGGCCCGTCCACGCGGACGGTCCGCTCGCCACGCAGCACGCCGCCGACCAGACGCACGCTCCAGCCTTCGCCGATCTCGACGTAGCGTTGCCCTTCCCCTCGCGCCGCCAGCGCCAGGACCGCGTCGACCCGATCCGCCGTCGGGACGGACCCTCGCGCCCGATCGTTCAGCCAGCGCCGGACAACGCGCCGCGCGACCGCCCTCGGCTCCTGGCCGAGCGCGACGGCGCGCAGCCCCCCGTCCGGCGTCGCCGCCCGCGCCAGCGCCGTCGCCGCCACCCGCTCCAGCACCGCGTCGTCGTCCGCCGCCAGCCGCCCGAAGCGGGCGAGCGCCGCCGCCGCCCCCGGCGCGATCGCTTCAAGCAGCGGCAAGGCCTCCTGCCGCAGCGCGTTCCGCCGCGGTGCCGCGTCCCGGTTCGACGGGTCGTCGACGGGGGCCAGGCCAAGGCCGGCCGCGTACGCCCGGACGACCGAGCGCGGCTCCGGCAGGAACGGCCGCCAGAGATCGAGCCGCACCCCGTGCTCCTGCGTCCCGCCGTCCCACCAGGGGACCGTCAGCGCCGACCGCTCCGCCATCCCGACCGCCCCGGCGAGCCCCGCGCCGCGCAACAGGTGCAGCAGCACCGTCTCCGCCTGATCCTCCTCGTGGTGGGCGAGCGCGAGCGGCGCCCCTCCGAACTCCGCGGCCACCCCGGCCAGCGCCGCGTACCGCTCCCGCCGCGCCGCCTCTTCGACCCCGACGCCGGGGTGTATCAGGCGCACGTCGCCGCGCAGGCGGACACCGCGGAAGGGCAGGGCGAGCGCCGCCGCGAGCGCGCCGGCCGCGTGTTGCTCGGACGCCGAGCCGTCCCGCAGTCGGTGGTCGACGTGGACGAGGAAGGGTCGCGCACCCCCCGCCGCGGCGATCTGGCCGAGCGCCGCCGCCAACGCCAGGGAGTCGGCGCCGCCGGAGAAGCCGACGACCACCGTCGTCCCGCGCGGGCAGCCGAGCGAGCGCCAGCGCCGGAGGAGGCGCTGCTCCAGCCCGACCAGACCGCGCCGGGTCGCCCGGCTTGGTGCCACCGCCGGGGTCTGCACGGGCACCCTATTCGGTACGGGTCACCGGAAGAAAAGGAACGAGCCGGGGGGGAGGAAGCGGTGCCGACGGGTGGAATCGAACCACCGGCCAAAGGCTTATGAGTCCTTTGCTCTGCCGCTGAGCTACGTCGGCGGGGCCCGATTGACGGACGAGGAGAAGGATACCGCAGGCGGGGAGAACGCGCCAAATGGGGTTCGCCCCAGCGCGCACCGGACCGGGCCGACGTCTTCGGGGAGGGATCAGTGCCTCCCCCGCCCGGCACGCGCAGCGAGTCGTCCGTCCTCTCCCGATCCCTGGCGGCGTGCCGCACCTCGCTGCCCCTCCGCGCCGCGGGAGGGCAGGGGCCACTCCCCGACGGGGGCGTCAGCGGCAACCCGGACATGTCCGTCCTGCGGCATCGGGTCGGAAACGACGATGCTAGACTCCCCCAACCCGCAACCCCCGCCCGTCCCTTGCCCCCACCAGCGACAGGTGCGCCGTGAGCCAGACCGCGCCCATGCCCGACATCGCCGTCCCGACCGACCAGCGTCTCCTGGCCGGCCTCAACGCCGAGCAGCAGGAGGCGGTCACCACCACCGAGGGGCCGGTCCTCGTCGTCGCCGGGCCCGGCTCCGGCAAGACGCGGGTGCTGACCCATCGCATCGCCTACCTCCTGGAGGAGCGCAACGTCCCCGGGGAGCGCGTCCTGGCGGTGACGTTCACCAACAAGGCGGCGCGGGAGATGCGCGACCGGATCGAGCGGCTCCTCGGCGGCCGCGGCGCGGAGGGGCTGGTGATGGGCACCTTCCACTCCTTCGGGGTGCGCCTGCTGCGCCAGAATCCGGGCGTCGTCGCCGACCGGCTCGGCATCCTCCCCAACTTCCTGATCTACGACGACAGCGACCAGATCGACACCGCCAAGCGGAGCGTGATCGCGGTCGGCCTCGACCCGAAGCAGCTCGCCCCCCGCCGCGTCCTCTCCCGGATATCGGCCGCGAAGAGCCTGCTGGTCGGCCCGGAGGAGTTCGCGCAGGAGGTCGAGACCTACGACGACGAGGTCGTCGCCCGCGTCTACAAGGAGTACCAGCGGACGCTGCGCAGGGCGAACGCGGTCGACTTCGACGACCTCCTGGCCCTCCCGATCCGCCTCTTCGATGAGGCGCCGGGTCTGCTGGAGCGCTACCAGGAGCGCTTCCAATACGTCCTCGTCGACGAGTACCAGGACACCAACCGCGTCCAGTACGTGCTCGTCTCGGCGCTGTCGGCCAAGCACCGCAACCTCTTCGTCGTCGGCGACCCGGACCAGTCGATCTACGCCTGGCGCCAGGCCGACATCCGCAACATCCTCGACTTCGAGAAGGACTACCCGGACGCCCGGCGGATCCACCTGGAGCTGAACTACCGCTCCACCCGCCGCATCGTCGAGACGGCCGACCGCGTCATCCGCGAGAACACGCAGCGGATCGACCGCCGCCTCCGGACCGAGAACGAGGACGGCGCCCAGATCGGCGTCCGCGAGCTGTCGGACCAGAACCACGAGGCCCAGTTCGTCGTCGGCGAGATCCGCCGCCTCCTCAACACGGGCGGCATCCGCAGCGGGGACGACGTCGCGGTGATGTACCGCACCACCGCCCAGAGCCGCGTCCTGGAGGAGGCGTTCCGGGTCAGCGACATCCCCTACCGGATCGTCGGCGGCGTCCGCTTCTACGACCGGAAGGAGGTCAAGGACGTCCTCGCCGTGCTCCGCCTCCTCCACAATCCGGCCGACGAGGTCAGCCTCCAGCGGATCATCGACAATCAGCCCCTCGGGCGCGGCCTCGGCCCGAAAGCGGTCGACGCCGTCCGCGCCTGGTCGGCGCTGCACGGGGAGCCGCTGCTGGGGGGGTTCCTGGCCCTGGCCCCCGCGCGCCTCCGTGGGTTGGGGGGCGCCGACGACGGGATTGCCGACGACGGAGCGGCTCCCGACGTTGTGGGACGGGGAGGGGCCGCCTCCGCCCCGGAGCTGGGCGGGGCGGCCCGCGCCGCCGCCCAGAAGCTGGGGACCGTTTTCGCCGAGCTCCGGGCGCTGAACGGCCAGGTTCCCCTCGTCGAACTCTTCGACGCGGTCGTCGAGCGGACCGGCTACGCCGCGAGCTTCAACCACGACAACGAGGAGGAGATGCAGCGCTGGGCGAACGTCCTGGAGCTGCGCGCCGATCTGGAGAAGTACGACCTACTGGCCCCCGCCGAGGCGCTGCCAACCTACCTGGAGCAGGTCGCCCTCGTCTCCGACGCCGACACGATGGAGGAGGATGGCCGCGGCCGCGTCACCCTGATCACGCTCCACTCCGCCAAGGGGCTGGAGTTCCCGGTCGTCTTCATCGCCGGGGTCGAGGAGGGTCTGCTGCCGATCAGCCGCGCCGTCGAGGCGGAGTTCGCCGACCCGATGCCGCTGGAGGAGGAGCGTCGCCTCTTCTACGTCGGCATCACCCGCGCCGAGCGCCTCCTCTACGTGACCTACACCGGCAACCGCGTCACGTACGGTCGCTACCAGCCGGCCGTCGCCTCCCGCTTCCTCGCCAACATCCCGGACGGCCACGTCCAGAGCCTCGGCCGCCGCCAGACGGCCGCCGGCGCCTCCCGCCTCCAGGACCGCGTCAAGCGGCCCTTCCCCGGCGACACGCCATTTCCGGGCGCTCCCACGGCGTCGGCCGCGCCGCCGAAGCCGGCGGTCGTCTACGCCCCCGGCCAGCGCGTCTTCCACCCCAAGTTCGGGGAAGGCCAGGTCGCCGAGGCGACGGAGCGGGCCGGAGACCAGGAGCTGGCGATCGACTTCGCCCGCCACGGCCGCAAGCGCCTCCTCGCCAGCCTGGCGCCGATGGATCTCCTCTAACCCCCGGCCGCGGGCGCTGGACGCCGCCCGCGTCGGCGTCGCCCGCGTCGGCGGGGCCGGGGCACGGCTCCGCCTGGTGCGCCCGCTCCGGCCGGTCGGTCGCGCTCGTCCCCGACCGATCGCCGCGGCGCCGGTGGCCGGGTGGTGGCGACGACCGCCGGGTCGCCGATCCCGGAGCGGCGGGACGGCGTCGGGCCCCGCGAGCGGTCGCACCTCGACCACGCCCCCGCCGGACGGGGCCTCCTGGCGGCCAAGCGGATCGCGTCGTTCCGGTCCCTGGTGGGGATCAGGAGGAACCCGCCCAGCGGCAACGCGTCTGCAACGACGGTTCCGATGCAGACGGACCGCTTGTTTGTCCGACCCGAACGGTGTCTGGGGCGGGGCCGGACTGGAGGGGGGGGCTAGCCGACATCATCGCCGTACCGGAGCGGCTGCTCCCGGAAGTGGCGGGCCCGATTGTTCGCCTCCCGGACCCCCTCCACGCGCCGCGCGTCGACCGCCGTCTCCGCTTGGGAGACCAGGCAGAGGTACGTGATCGCTTCCCCCGCACGGCACGGGAACGACCGTCTCCGTCGGGTCGCCGGTCGGCGGAGGCGGGAATCGACGACGGCGGAGGCGACGCCGCGCGGACCGGACCGTTGTCGCCGCGGTTGGTCGCGCCGGCGGTTTGCCGCTAACGGCGCCGGTCCGGCCACCGCCGCAGCGACCGCTCGCTGTCGGGGGTGGCGGCCCGGCGGCGGTCAGCCGCGGGCCGATCCGGCCATGTCCCGCGCCGGTTCCGGCAGGCCCGTCAGCTCGACGACCGGCCGGACCTCGACCGTGCCTCGGGCGGCTCCCGGGATGCGGGCGGCGATCCCGATCGCCTCGTCGAGGTCCGTCGCCTCGATCAGAAAGTACCCGCCGAGCTGCTCGCGCGTCTCCGCGAACGGGCCGTCGGTGACGAACCGCTTGCCGCCGCGGACGCGGACGCTGGTAGCCGCCGCCGTAGGCTGCAGCGGGGACGTCGCCAGGAACTTTCCGGCCGCGTTGATCTCGTGGGCGAGCTGCGCCGAGTCGCGGTAGCACTGCTCCATCGCCGTCTCGTCCAGGGTCTGCTCGTTGCCGTAGATCAGCAGCATGTACTTCACGTCGTGGCCTCCATCGGGTCGCGCGGTCCGGCGCCTAGGGCGCCGGGCCGCGGTCGAGAAAAGCGGCGGGAGATCTCCTGCCCGACCCGCTCACGCGGTGGGACAAGGGATTAACCGCCGGCCATCGCGCCGACGACCAGGAACGGCTCGGCCCCCGTCGCCACCGCCTCGGGGAGCGGCGCGTCCGGCGGCTCGTGCGAGAGATCCTCGGCGCAGGCGAAGAATCGTACCAGGGGTCGGCGCCGCCGCGTCACTCGGTCGCGGATCGCGCCGCGCAACGGCGGATAGGCGGCCTCGAGAGCGTCGAGAACGGAGCGTTGGGTGGCCGGCCCCTCGACCCGGAGCGCCACCTCCCGCTCGGCGCTCGCCAGCGTCCGCAGGTGGGGTGGGAGCACGACGCGGATCATGGCAGCGTCTGGGTTTCGACCGAGAGGACGGCCGGGAGGTCGCGCACGATCGGCGCCCAGGTGTCGCCGGCGTCGGCCGAGGCGTAGACCTGCCCGCCCGTCGTCCCGACGTAGACCCCGCAGGCGTCGAGCGAATCGACGGCCATCGCGTCGCGCAGCACGTTGACGTAGCAGTCGCGCTGCGGCAGCCCGCGGGTGAGGGGCTCCCACTCGTGGCCACCGGTCCGGCTGCGGTAGACGCGGAGCTTCCCGTCGGGCGGGTAGTGCTCGCTGTCGCTCTTGATCGGAACGACGTAGACCGTCTCCGGCTCGTGGGCGTGGACGGCGATCGGGAAACCGAAGTCGCTCGGCAGGTTGCCGCTGATCTCGCGCCAGACGCCGCCGCCGTCGTCGCTGCGCATCACGTCCCAGTGCTTCTGCATGAAGAGGACGTCCGGCCGGGACGGGTGCATGGCCAGGCTGTGGACGCAGTGGCCGACGTCGGCGGCCGGGTCGGGGATCTCCGCCTCGGAGCGGAGGCCGCGGTTGACCGCCCGCCACGTCTCGCCGCCGTCGTCGCTCCGGAACGCGCCGGCGGCCGAGATGGCGACGACGATCCGGTCGGGGTTCGCGGGGTCGAGGACGATCGTGTGGAGGCACATCCCGCCCGCGCCCGGCTGCCAGAGGTGGCCCGAGACGCCGCGCAGCGCGGAGAGCTCTCGCCACGTCTGCCCGCCGTCGACCGAGCGGAACAGCGCGGCATCCTCGACCCCGGCGTAGACGGTGTCGGGGTCGGTCGGCGACGGCTCCAGGTGCCAGACCCGCGCGAACTCCCAGGGGTGCTGCGTGCCGTCGTACCACTGGTGGGTGCCGGGGACCCCGTCGTACGCGAAGTCGTTGCCGACCGGCTCCCAGGTCGCGCCCCCGTCGTCGGAGCGCTGGATCGTCTGGCCGAACCAGCCGTTCGACTGCGACGCGTAAAGCCGGTTCGGGTCGGCCGGCGAGCCCTTCAGGTGGTACATCTCCCAGCCCGCGAAGTGCGGCCCGCTGATGTCCCAACGCTCCCGCTGCCCGTCGGCCGTCAAGACGAACGCGCCCTTGCGCGTTCCGACCAGAACCCGGACCCCGCTCATGATGACTCCCTCCCGCGCGTCGGGCGTTCCTCTCCTGCGGGGCAAACGGTGCGGGGCCCGCAGTGTAGTCGAACGGACCGGGCCCGGATCGACACCGCGGGCGGCCGGATCATTCCCGGCCGCCCGCGGTGTCGGTCAGCCCTGCTCGGCGATCGCTGTCCGCAGCCGATCCTCCGCCTCTCGCAGCTCCGGCGTGAAGGCGTCGCCGAAGTCCTCCGCCTCGAACACCTGACGGATCTCGATCTCGGACTCTCCGTCTTGCGGATTGGGGCAGCGCTTGACCCAGGCGATCGCCTCCGCCAGCGACGGCACCTGGATGATCCAGAACCCGGCGATCAGCTCCTTCGTCTCGGCGAACGGGCCGTCGACGACGGTCCGCTCCTGGCCGGCGAAGCGGACCCGTGCCCCCTTCGCGCTCGGGTGGAGACCTTCGCCCGCCAGCAGGACCCCGGCGTTCGCCATCTCCTCGTTGAACTTCCCCATCTCGGCGAGCAGCGTCTCGCTCGGCAGCACGCCCGCCTCCGTGTCGGCGTCGGCCTTGAGCAGGACCATAAACCGCATCGTCGTCTCTCCTCTCGCCCCTTGCGGGGAGCTGGGCGTTCGGCCGACCCCGGCCGGACGCTTCCGCTCCCTTGCCGTATTGTCGAACGGGAGTCAGTGGAATCGACACCCCGGCGGCGCCCGGCGCGGGCGGGGTTGCCTTTATGGCGCGGACACGCGTGTCGGCGACGCGGGAGCGCCGCTGTGTGCCCCGACCAGGCATGCCACGCCTCTGCTGTCGGCGTCTTTTGGCAAGGCCCCCCGGGGCCAAAGACGGTCCCCGGCCCGCGTCAGACTCCGCTTCCTGTTTGACGCGCGCCGACGGCCGGGGGCGGAGCGCGGTTGCGGGCCGTCGGGGGCGGCAGTGCTCCAGTTCCTCGCCGGCCGGAGCCGGGGACCCGACGCCGGTCGGGCGAGGCCGCGGTGGGCGGACGTCTCGCCCGAGCATGGGGAAAAACCCGAGATCCGTCTCAGTCGTCGATCGCCTGGTAGGCCGCGGTCCAGAAGTCGGCGTACACGTCCGTCATGGCGGCGTCCGCGACGCGTTGGCTCATCATGATCCCGATCAGCGCCTCCGTCGGGTCCACGTACCAGGAGGTGCCGTAGCCGCCGTCCCAGCCGTAGCGCCCCGGCACCGCGTCGAGGGTGTCGCGCCGGGTGACGATGGAGAGGCCGAAACCCCAGCCGCGGGTGTCCCAGAACCCCGGGAAGAAGGGCGAGACCGCCTTCTGCTCGGGGGAGATGTGGTCGGTCGTCATCAATTCGACGGACGGCCGCGACAAAATCCGCCCGTTCCCGTACCTACCCCGGTCGAGCATCATCTCGCCGAAGGCGAGCAGGTCGTCGACCGTCGAGACCAGCCCGCCGGCGCCGGACTCGAACGCGGGCGGGTGGGCGAACCGGCTGTCCCGGATGCCGTCGAACTCCTCGAACCGCCCGGTCTCGAAGTTGGTCCAGTAGCTGCTCGGCAGCCGGTCCAGCTTGTCCGGCGGGACGTGGAACCCGGTGTCCGCCATGCCGAGGGGGGCGAAGATGCGCTCCCGGAGGAACGTTCCCAGGCTCTTGCCGGAGGCGCGGGCGATGAGCACGCCGAGGACGTCGGAGCCGGTGTTGTAGAGCCACCGCTCGCCGGGTTGGTGCGCCAGCGGCAGGCCGCCGAGGCGCGCCAGATAGTCGTCCGGCGGGAAGGTCGGCAGGCGCGGGCCCGGGGCAACGCCCGCCTCCGCCATCGCCTGGGCGAGCGGGGACCGGTCGAAGATCGCCCCGTACCCGAGCCGAAAGGTCAACAGGTCGCGCAGGCTGATCGGCCGGTTCGCCGGGACCGTGTCGTCGAGCGGACCGTCGAAAGCGCGCAGGACCTTGCGGTCCGCCAACTCGGGCAGCAGCCGATCGACCGGCTCGTCCAGGCGCAGCACGCACTCCTCGACCAGGATCATCGCCGCGGCGGCCACGATCGGCTTGGTCACCGAGGCGACCCGGAAGATCGTGTTGCGCCGCATCGGGGCGCCGCCGTCGAACGCCATCTCGCCGATTGCCTCGGCGCGCGTCTCGCCCCGGCGGCTCACCAGCGTTACCAGCCCTGGTACGGTGCCACCTTCGACGTGGCCGACCATCACGTCGCGCATCCGGCCGAGCCGCTCGCTGGACAATCCCGTGTTGCGCACTGCCTGTGCCCTCCGTTCCGTCGACCCCGAACGTGAACCTGCCGCGCCGGCGCCACCGGGTGGCGCCGCGGCCCGGCCCGCCGGTAGACCGGTTGGGGCCAGGGCGGCGGGCACGGCCAGACCCACCGCCGAGCGGAGGAGCACGCGCCGGCGATCGAGTCGCGTCGCGCCGACGCTGGATTGGGTCGCTTCGTTCACCTGAATCGTCCTCCCCGTACTACCGAGACACCAGGTAGTCGTTCGGCCGAACCGAGATCGACAACGGCGCGGCTGGGCACTACCGCGCCGAGCCGGTCGCCTTGGATAGTTTCCAGCGGACGGTGCGGTGACGTGGCCCGAGCGGGCCCCTTGCCCGCCAGAGCGGCCGACCGGGGGAAGGGGTCCGAGGGGAGGTGGCACCCGCGGCCGCCCCACCCCCGGCCCTCCCCTTCCCGCGGGGAACCGCTACGAACTTCGGCTCATCACCCCCCGTTGTCGGTCAGGGTGGGGGACAGGCGTACGGTGGCACGGGCTCGCCCACCGGCCGTCCCGGTCGTCGCCCGGTATCCGCCGGCGCGGTAGCTCCTGCCTCGTCAGGAGTGGTCGGGCGCGCCTCGCAGCACCCTGTCAAGCTCCTCCAGCAGCCCGCTGTTGGCTTGCTCGCATTGAGCCGGGGCGTCGCGGCCGTCGAGGAAAGCGCCCTGCTCGGTGAAGACCAGCCGGGTGCCGCCGTCCGTGGGCGCGAACTCCACCGTTGCCAGCGAGACCGAGACCCGCGTCGCGTCGTGGTCCATGGCGTAGGTGAAGACGATGCGCCGGTTCGGCACGATCTCCTGGTAGGGGGCGTCGTAGGTGTAGACCGGGCCACCGGCCGGGCCCCCGCGGTCGAGTTCGCGGCCCCCGACCCGGAAGTCGAGGTCGTAGCCGTTGGTCTCCCATGGGGCGGGGTACCCGAACCAGCGGGCCTTGGTGGTGGGGTCGGCCCAGGGGGAGAACACCCGCTCCGGCGCGATGTCGTAGGTGCGCTCGACGACGAACGTGGCGTGCGTCACGGATCGTTCGGTCACGAGTTCCTCCCTTGCCCTTGGTCCGGTGCTTCGGGTGGCTCCGCGAGCACCTCCCCCAGCCGATCGAGGCGGTGCTGCCAACTCGCCCGCCGCTCGGCGATCCACTGCTCGGCGGCCCGCAGCGCCTCCGGCTCGATCCGGCAGGTGCGGACCCGGCCGACCTTCTCCGACCGGACGAGGCCGGTCGCCTCCAGCACCTGGAGGTGCTGGACGACCGCCGAGAGCGACATGTCGAGCGGCCGGGCGAGGGCGCGGACCGACGCCGATCCCCGGCTCAGGCGCTCGACAATGACCCGGCGGGTGGGGTCCGCAAGGGCATGGAACATCAGATCGAGCGGCACTTGTTTGTTAAGCACGTACTTAAGTATCAAGGACGAGGAGGTGCGCGTCACGCCCGTTCCGGCGCTTCGAGCGCCCGCGCTGCCTGCGGTCCGAACCGAGGGCTGGGGTCTCGGGCAAGTTCTCCTGGGGGACGCTCCTCGTTCTCGCGGTCGGCCGGAACCCACCCGACGTGCAGGACATCGTGGAGGGTCATGTTCGCCAACCCGAAGGCCGCTTCGCCGTGGCGTTCGTACACGGCGGTGAACGGGGTGTTCGGCACCTCTTCCCCGGTCGAGGTTTCGCGCAGATCCCGCGGCAGGCCATGACGCAACGACGCGACCCGCCTCGCCACGCCCTCCTCGGGCTTGTCCCAGCCGAACGGGGCGTTGAGCTTCCAGCGCACGGCGAACAGGAAACGGACCAGCGGGGGAGTCTCGTCCAGCCCGCCGGCCGCCCGCAGCGCATCGAGCATGACGGGAAAGTCGCCAGGCCCGGCGCCGGGCGTGCGGAACGCCCACACGTCCTCCAGCCGGAAGTACGGCGCGATCTCGTGGATACACCAGGGCCGGCTGGCGTGCTCGGTGTGCGGGAGATTCCTGCCGCGTCGGCCTCCGGTGCATCAGGAGCGCGCTGCCGTCGATCGGCACCGCCGACCGGCACGGCCAGACCCGCTTTTCGCCGCCGAAGCCGCGCGAAAGGGCGCCCGTATGTCCCGTTGCCCGATTCGACCCGCTCGCGCCTGGCGAGTCCGGTAACGCGCCGCTGCTCGTGCTTCCGCTCGGCAGCGAGCAGACGGGCCGCGATCTCGGTCCCGAGCGGCGCTCCCATCGCTCTCCCCCCACGGCGTAGCCTCTCGCGCGGTCCGCGGGCTCAACCCAATCCCCTCCCGTTCCCGGCGCTGCTTACCGCCTGGGCCGGTTCGGATCTGCTCGCCGATTGCTCGCCCGTGACCGGCGTCAACTCGAGGTGCGCCGTCGTGTAGCGCCGGAGGCGGTGGTACAGCGGCACGAGGACGCCGTGCACGACGGGGTATTTGCGGGCCAGCGCGGCGGCGGCGCGGGCCGACTCTTCCCCGGCGAGGATCCTGGCGCGGGCGCGGGCCGCCGGGCCGGTCGGGCGGCCGCGGGTGGTCGAGGGCGCGATCGTCACCTCCGGGTTGTTGCGGATCCGCTTGAACTTCCCGCTCGCGTCCCAGGTCCGGAAGACGGCGCGGCCGCCGACGACGGCGACGTGGACCGGCGTGCCGACCGGGGTGCCGTCGCGCCGGTGGCTCGTCAGGAGCACGGTCCGCTGGTCGACGAAAGGCCGCAGCGCCGGGACCGGGTCTGCGCCGGGCGACGGGGCATCCAACCGGGACGCCCCGACGAGGAGGAGCACCGGGACGACGATGCCGCTCCCCAACAGGAGGGTGTTCAAGACGCGGTCGGCCGGGGCCGGCAGCAGCCCGACGTGGACGAGGTGGTAGAAGAAGTGGGGGCCTTGGGCGACGAGGACGCCGAGGGCGGCGGCGCGCACGAGCGCCGGTGTCGTCCAGCCGAGGGCGAGGAGTGCGACGGCGGCGAGGCCCAGGGTGCCGCCGCCAACGTCACGGACAAGGTGCTCGTTGTAGGGCCCGTCGACGGCGACCCAGCCCCGCCCGAAGCCGGGGAAGTCTTCGTAGAAGGAGCGGGGCGAGAGGAGCTGCCAGAGCCCGATCGCCACGCCGGGTGCGGCCAGGTAGCCGAGCAAGAACCTGGCGCGGAGGCGGGCGCCCCCCGTCCGGTCGCGTGGCACGGACGCGGGGTGGGCGACGAGCGCGGTGCCTTGCACGATGGTCCCCCTTGTCAGCCGACGAAGGCCGGCACGGCCCGGAGCTTGTCCGGGTTGACGACGGCGTAGATGCCGCGGATGGCGCCGCCGTCGACCTCGAACGACAGGACCTCGACCGACCGGCCGGCGACGACGACGACGAGTCCGGGCCGGCCGTTGACCGGCGCCGAACGGAAGGTCGTGTCGGGCGGCGCGAGCTTCATCAGGCCGAGGAGGAAGCGGGCGACCTTCTCCCGCCCGACCACCGGCTTGCGCGCGGCGAGGACCTTGCCCCCGCCGTCCGACCAGACCGTCACGTCCTCGGCGAGGGTGGCGAGGAGGGCCGCCATGTCGCCCTCAAGGCAGGCGCGCAGGAAGCGCTCGGTCAACCGCTCCCGCTCGGCCGGGGAGGCCGGGAAGCGGGGCCGGCGCTCGGCGAGGCGGGCGCGGGCACGCCGGGCAAGCTGGCGGCAGTAGGCCTCGCTCTCGCCGACGATCTCGGCGACCTCGGCGTAGCCGTAGGCGAAGACGTCGTGGAGGAGGAAGGCGGCGCGCTCCTTGGGGGAGAGCGTCTCCAGCAGGACGAGGAAGGCCGTCGAGAGGGACTCGGCGAGGGCGACCCGGTCGCCGGGGCCGGGCTCCGGATCCGCTGCGTCCACCAGTGGCTCGGGAAGCCACGGGCCGACGTAGGCTTCGCGCCGAACGCGGGCCGA
>CADCWL010000213.1 GCA_902806405.1 uncultured Thermomicrobiales bacterium
ATCCCGCCCCGCCGTCCTCCCGAGAACCGAGGGATCTCGTTACCGTCCACGCCGCCCGGGAGGGATCCCTCCTTCGTCGGGATGGCGATGAACCCGGCCCCGCACCCCATCCTCCGCCCTCCGAACCCCGCCGACGTGGCCCGCCGCCCCGTTTCGCGGCACAATCGCCCCGGACGACCATCCCCGGCCACGCCGCGGCACGCCGCGTCGGACGACGCCCGGCTCCCGACCGGGCCGCGCGGAAAGGCATCGCCCGTGGAGCCACGCCCCGACCACCCCGCCGACCCGATCGACGCCTCCCCGCTCGACCCCACCGAGGGGATCGTCCGCACCCTCGAGCCGCCGATCGCCGAGAGCGCCCACCTCCTCGGCCAGGACGACCCGGGCAAGCCCGCCGTCGACGCCGTCGTCGTCCTCGACTTCGGCTCCCAGTACAGCCAGCTCATCACCCGCCGCGTCCGCGAGGCCGGCGTCTACTGCGAGCTCGTCCCCCACGACGCCCCCTGGCCCGACATCGCCCCCCTCCACCCGAAGGGGGTCATCCTCTCCGGCGGCCCCGCCAGCGTCTACGATCTCGACGCCCCGAAACTCCCCGGCTGGGTCCTGGAGCAGGGCCTCCCCGTCCTCGGCATCTGCTACGGCATGCAGCTCCTCGCCCAGGCCCTCGGCGGCCGCGTCGCCCCCGCCGACCGCCGCGAGTACGGCCCCGCCACGATCGCGGTCGCCGACCCCGACAGCCCCCTCTTCGCCGGCCTCCCCCCGGCGCTCGACGTCTGGATGAGCCACGGCGACCACATCGACGCCCTGCCCCCCGGCTTCCGCGTCCTCGCCCGCTCCGCCAACTCGCCCGTCGCCGCGATCGGCAAAGACGGTTTGGTCGGCCTCCAGTTCCACCCCGAGGTCGCCCACACCCCCCGCGGCGCCGACCTCCTCCGCAACTTCCTGGAAGGGGTCTGCGGCTGCCGCCCCGGCTGGTCCGCCGAGAGCTTCGTCGGCGCCGCCACCCGCGAGATCCGGGAAAAGGTCGGCGGGGAGCGCGTCCTGCTCGGCCTCTCCGGCGGCGTCGACTCCGCCGTCGCCGCCGCCCTCATCCACGCCGCCATCGGCGACCGCCTCACCCCCGTCTTCGTCGACAACGGCCTCCTCCGCCTCGGCGAGGCCGACCTGGTGCGGGAGGTCTTCGCCCGCCACTTCGGCATGAATCTCGTCCACGTCGACGCCGGTGAGCGCTTCCTCGCCCGCCTCGCCGGCGTCACCGACCCGGAGGAGAAGCGCAAAGCCGTCGGCAGCGAGTTCGTCCGCGTCTTCGAGGCCGAGGCGGAGCGCCTCGCGGAGCGCCAGGGCCCCTTCGCCTTCCTCGCCCAGGGCACCCTCTACCCGGACGTGATCGAGAGCACCACCGCCGACACGAAATCCGCCGCCAAGATCAAGACCCACCACAACGTCGGCGGCCTCCCCGCCGACCTCCGCTTCGCGCTCCTGGAGCCGCTCAAGTTCCTCTTCAAGGACGAGGTCCGGGCCGTCGGCCGCGCCCTCGGCCTCCCCCCGGAGATCGTCGAGCGCCAGCCCTTCCCCGGCCCCGGCCTCTCCGTCCGCCTCCTCGGCGAGGTGACCGCGCCCGACCTCGACCTCCTCCGCCGCGCCGACGCCGTCGTCCGCGAGGAGATCGAGGGGGCGGGCCTGGCGGGGGAGGTCTGGCAGTACTTCGCCGTCCTCCTCCCCGTCCGCTCCGTCGGCGTGATGGGGGACGGCCGCACCTACGGCCGCGTCTGCGCCGTCCGCGCCGTCGCCAGCCAGGACGCGATGACGGCGGACTGGGCCCGCCTCCCCCACGACGTCCTCGGCCGGATCGGCAACCGGATCGCCAACGAGGTCCACGGCATCACCCGCGTCGTCTACGACGTCTCCTCCAAACCCCCCGCCACCATCGAGTGGGAGTAGGAGCCCCCGCCCCGACGAGCACCGCCGGCCGGCCCACGGACCGCGCCCCGATCGCGCGGGTTGAGTAGCCCCGCGTCGTCGAGGGCGCCGACACCCGCGGCTCGCCGCCGCGGGTTGCGACCACGCGCACCCGGTCCGCCCGCTCTTCGACAGGTAGGGAGCCGGGGCGTCGGCGTCGGCGAGCGTCGGCGGCGGGTAGCCCCCGACGCTCGCCCAGGTCCACGAGGCCATCAGCGACGCCGATTCTTATGTCGACGAGATGACGTTGCAAGCGGAGGCAAACACACGGCGGAACGTGACGCGGAAGCGGGATATCGTCTCCGCAAGAGGGCGACTTCCCGCGAGCGCCGGCTCCCCGACGCCGTCCGGGACGGCGTCGGGTCTCTCCCCGGGAGCCGCTCCCAGGAGAGATCGCCGGGACGTGGCGAGCGGGGAACCTCCGATCCGCCTGCCGCTCGACCACCGCATTGACCCACGGTTGGTGGCCGACCGCCGCCAGGACGGCCCCGCGGTCGGTTACCCCCTGGAACCCGGCACCGAGCGCGCGCCGGACGGGGAGCACCGCCGATGGGCGGCCAACGACACCCGACAGCCTCACTGAGGGCGCCACAGACGTCCGGGTTCTCGCCGAGGAGTGGGCCGAGCAGAGACGCGACCACGGGAGGCATCCTGGCCGGGGCACCGCGTCGCTTCAACGATGGTGCGTTCCCGCACCGCCTCCGTGCCGTCCCCGCTGCGGGGTCGGCGGACGAGGTGGCCAATCGGGTCCGCTGGCGCTTGACGGGTCATGATCCCGCAGGGAGGAGGGGGCGCAAGGTGTTCCGCCGGAAGGCGATGCGAGCGGTGTCGGCCGCCTCCCGACCCCGGTGCCATGGGCCGCTCCCTACGTCAGGAAGTCCGCCGCCACCCACCCCGCAACCGCGTCGACCGCCACCGGGACGAAACCGTCGACCGCTTCGCCCGTCGGCGTCACCGCCGTGCCCGCCGGCAGCACCCGCAGGATCGCC
>CADCWL010000214.1 GCA_902806405.1 uncultured Thermomicrobiales bacterium
GCCTGGGCGCCGACGCCGGGCAGGAGGATCGGCAGCTCGGGGCAGCGGGCGCGGACCGCGGCCAGCTCGGCCGGGTAGGTGGCGCCGACGACTAGGCCGACGGTCGCCGCCGCGGCCGCCGCCCAGGCCGCCGCCCGGTCGGCGACCGCAAGGTGGAGCGGCTGCGCCTTGTCCGCGTCGCGGACCGGGAGATCCTGGAGGTCGCCGCCGCCGGGGTTGCTCGTCTTGCAGAGGACGAAGACGCCGCGGCCGACGCGGGAGAGGAAGGGAGCGAGGGAGTCGGCGCCCAGATAGGGATTGGCGGTGACGGCGTCGAAGCCCCACCCGTCGAGGTAGCCGCGGGCGTAGGCCTCGGCGGTGCTGCCGATGTCGTTCACCTTGCAGTCGAGGATGACGGGGGTCTCGGGCGGGATCAGCCGGCGCGTCTCGAGGAGCGCCGCGATGCCGGCGACCCCGTGGGCGGCGTAGAAGCCGAGGTTGGGCTTGTAGGCGCAGACGAGATCCCGCGTGGCGGCGATGATCGCGGCGTTGAAGGCCACGATCGCCCCGGCCGCGTCCCGCCCGGCCCGGACCGCGGGGGGAAGGCGCTCGAGGTCGGGGTCGAGCCCGACGCAGACGAGGCTCCCCGTCCGCGCCGTGGCCATCGCCAGCCGCCGGTCGAAGCCGCCCCCGTCCATCCCGTGCCCCTTCCCGCCGCGGACTCCGCCGCCGTTCCCCCCGGTTTTCGATCCGTCCGCGACGCGGCGGGCGCGCGGAGCCACGGCAAGAGCGGGAGGCGTGATGCACACCGGCCGACCGCGGGACCACCTCTAGCGGTCACGTCTTGGCAGTGTAGGCGCGGCGTTTTCGCGGGGCAACACCCGGCGAACGCCCCCGCATCCCTTGTACCATCTGGCGCATGAGAGACGGTACGGACCACCTGCTCGGCAACGCCGTCCTTCACTTCACCGGGCATCGAGCATCTCATCCACGCCGGCGCGCGTTACCGATCGACCCCGGGGTGTCCAAGGTGCCCGTCCGGCGCTGGGAGGTCGCGCGGGGCGACGGCACGACCCTCCGCCTCGTGACCAAACCCTGCGGCCTGACCGAACGCCGCACGCTCGCCGCCCTCGACGGCCTCGACGCCGTGCCCCGCGCTTTCGTGCCCGACACCTCCCGCGACGAGGTCCTGGAGGTCGTGATGACCGACGCCGGGGAGACCTTGCTGGGCTGGGGGCTGGATGCCAAGCAGCGGGCCGCCGAGGCGCTCAGCGAGGTGCACGCCCGCCATCTCGGGCGGCAGAGCGTGCTGGCCTGGCTGCCCCGTCTGGACCGCGCGTACCTCGACGGGTTCATCGTCGACCGGTGTTGGCGCGGGGCGTGGGACGGCGCGCTCGGCGACGAGCGGTTCACGGCGGCGTTCGGGCGGTGGGTGGACGCGGTGGAAGCGTCCGCCCGCACGCTTGCCGTCGACCTCCTCACGTTCGAGGCAGGGGCGAAAGCGAACACGCTGGCCCATACGGACGTGTACCACGGCCACGTGTTCGAGCATGGGGGGCGCGCCGTCGTGATCGACTGGGGGCAGGCGCGGTACGCGCCCCTGTTCCTCGACCTCGGCGACACCTTCGACACGCCCGAGGCGGCGCGGGTGTACCGTGCGGCCCTTGCCGCCCGCGGGGTGCGGCTGGACGACGAGGTGTTCGGGGAGGGGCACCGGCTCGCGCGTCGCTTCGCGGGGGTGCGCTACGTCTGGTGGTGGCTGGAATCGTGGCGCCGAGACCCCCAAGACTGGAACCGAGCGGGCCTGGAGCGGACGGTGCGGATGGCCGCGGGCGATCCGGGAGCGGATCCGGGAGCGTAGGTCGGGACGACCGAAGGGGACCCCGGCGACGGCCGAGATGGGAAGATCGTCGCCCCGCCCGCCGCCGTCGCTTCGGGTATCCTGGGCGACCATCGCCGCGAACCCGCCGCCCGGCGCGGCGGCGGCGACCTATCCACCCAGCGACGGGAGACCCGCCATGGACGATACCCGCCCCCCCGCCTCCGGCCAAGCCTCCGGCCAAGCCTCCGACCAGGCCGACGACGCCTTCGCTCAAGCCGAAGGTGTCGTCTCCGGCCACGTCGAAGCGACCCCCGAGGCCGAGCCGCTCGACTCGCTCGATCTCCGCGTTGCCCCCCCTCCCGCGAGCGGCGGGGACGAGCCGGCGGCCCTCCCTCCGCCCACCCCGCTGCGCCCAGGGTTGGACGACCAGCCCGCCGGGGGCGGCTTCGTCGAGCGGTTGAAGCCCGTCACCGCCGCCGCCGAGGACGTCGCCGCCGCGGCGGTCTCCCTCTCGGCGAAGGGGCTCTCCCGCCTCGCCGCCCTCCTCGACGAGCGCCGACAGCGGCGCGACGGGCAGGACGGCTAACGCCGGTCGCGGCCGCCCGCGCTCCCCGGGGGACGGGCGGCGCGATCCGTCCCGCGCCGCCCTCGAATTCGGCGTGACATCGCCAAAATCGGGCAGCGATGGGTACGTCGTCGCTTGACGCTCAGTCGCCATAACCCGTATCATCGAGAACAACAGGGGTCAACGCACGGAGAAACAGCGCACCGGCCGGCCATCCGTGGCCGGCCGGACTTCTCCGCGCGTGGGCCGCTCCCTGTTAACGGAACGTAACAATCGCCCCCGACGGGGGAGAAGAGACGCGAGGGACGCCGATGGAAGTTATCGCCATCGTCGGCTTCGTCCTCGGGCTCGTTCTCGCCGTCGCGGTCACCTACCTCTACACCCAGTCCGTCCTCCAGCGGCGCGCCGACTCCGGTGTCCGCCGCGCCCAAGCCGAGGCCGACCGGATCCTGGAAGAGGCCGAGACCCGACGACGCGACGCCGCCCTCCAGGCCAAGGACGAGGCCATCCGCCTGCGGGGCGAGCTCGACCGCGAGCTGACCCTGCGCCGCAAAGAGATCGAGCGCGTCGAGCGCCGCACCGAGCAGAAAGAGGAGGCGCTCGACCAGAAGGCGAGCGCGCTCGACCGGCGCGACCAGGAGATCCGGCAGCGGGAGCAGGAGACCGTCCGCGCCCGCGATGCGTGGGACCAGGAGCGGGGACGCCAGCAGGCGGAGATCGAGCGGGGGCGCGCCCAGCAGCAGGCGGAGATGGAGGAGGCGCGCGGCCGCTTCCACGACGAACTGGAGCGCGTCGCCGGCCTCACCGCCGAGGAGGCGAAGGACGAACTGGTCCGCGAGGTCGAGACCGAGGCGCGGGCGATGGCCGTCCGCCGTCTGCGCGAGATCGAGCTGGAGCTGCACGAGGAGGCGGACCGCCGCGGCCGCAAGCTGCTGGCGACGACGATCCAGCGGATCGCTTCCGACTACGTCGCCGAGTCGACCGTCTCCGTCGTGCCGCTACCGAGCGACGACATGAAGGGCCGGATCATCGGCCGCGAGGGGCGCAACATCCGGGCGCTGGAGCAGGCGACGGGGGTCGACCTGATCGTCGACGACACGCCGGAGGCAGTCACCGTCTCCGGCTTCGACCCGGTCCGGCGCGAGGTCGCCCGCCGCTCCCTGGCCAAGCTGCTCCAGGACGGCCGCATCCACCCGGCCCGGATCGAGGAGGTCGTCGCCAAGACCCGGCTCGAGCTGGAGCAGGTGATGCGGGAAGAGGGGGAGAAGGTCGCCTACGAGGCGAACGTGCCCGGCCTCCACCCGGACCTGATCAAACTGCTCGGGCGGATGAAGTACCGCACCTCCTACGGCCAGAACGTCCTCGCCCACTCCCTGGAGACGTCGTTGATCGCCGCCGCCCTGGCGGCCGAGATGGGCGCCGACGTCAACGTCGCGAAGACGGCCGGGCTGCTCCACGACATCGGGAAGGCGGTCGACCACGAGGTCGAGGGGCCGCACGCCCTGATCGGGGCCGACATCGCCAAGCGGCTCGGCCGCTCGGCCAAGATCGTCCACGCCATCGCCGCCCACCACGGCGAGGAGGAGCCGCAGACGGTCGAGGCGTTCATCGTCGCCACCGCCGACGCGATCAGCGGCGCCCGCCCCGGCGCCCGGCGCGAGCAGGTCGAGACCTACGTCAAGCGGCTGGAGGCGCTGGAGGGGGTCGCCAACTCCTTCGACGGCGTCGAGAAGAGCTTCGCGATCCAGGCCGGCCGCGAGGTCCGCATCCTGGTCGCCCCCGGCGCGATCGACGATCTCGGTGCGGCCCGCCTGGCGCGCGATGTCTCGAAGAAGATCGAGGAGAGCCTGGAGTACCCCGGCCAGATTAAGGTGACGGTCATCCGGGAGACGCGCGCCGTGGATTATGCGCGGTAACGCGTGGGCGGGCGGTAGGGGGAAGCCGGCAGGAGCGGTCGTAGGCGGCGGGGCTCCTCCGTTTGGGAACGGGTCTTGAGCGCAGGGGGGGCATCGCCCGAGGTCATCCGGGTTCTCGCGGTCGGGGACGTGATCGGGTCGCCGGGGCGGCAGGCGCTGCGGCGGCTGCTGCCCGGCCTGCGGCGGGAACTGGCCGCGGACCTGGTGGTGGTCAACGCCGAGAACAGCGCCGGCGGGCGCGGCGTGGGCGTGAAGACGGCGCGGGAGCTGCGCGACGCCGGGGCGGACGTGCTGACGACCGGGAACCACGTTTGGTCCCAGCCGGACGTCGACCAGGCCCTGGCCGACGACGACCTGCGGCTCTTGCGGCCGCTGAACTTCCCGGACGACCTGCCCGGCCGCGGGGATTGCACGCTCCGCGTGAAGGGGCGCGATGTGACGGTGGTCAGCCTGCTGGGGCGCGTTTTCATGACCCCGCTCGACGATCCGTTCCGGGCGATGGACACGCTGCTGGCCGCGCGGCCGGGGGGCACCGCCGCCCCCCGGCCGTTGATCGTTGTAGACTTTCACGCCGAGGCGACGTCGGAGAAGCTGGCGATGGGCTGGCACCTGGCCGGCCGCGTAGCCGCCGTCGTCGGCACGCATACCCACGTGCCGACCGCCGACGCGCGCCTTTTGCCGGGCGAGACCGGGTACGTGACCGACCTCGGGATGGTCGGCCCGCGCGACTCGATCATCGGCGCGGCGGTGGAGCCGACGCTCCGTCGGTTTCTCACCCACCGGCCCAACCGGGCTCCCGTGCCCGACGGCCCGGTCGACTTCAACGCGGTGCTGATCGAGCTGGACGCCGCGCGCGGCACCTGCCGTGCGCTCCGCCGCGTGGACCGATTCGATCCGACCGATGCCACACACGGCGCCGGGACCCGCGCCCGCCGCTAGCGATCGCCGACCAAGGGGGACCTCGAACGTGGATCGTTTCTTCAGCAAGCTCGACCTGCGCGACATCAAGATCGACCCGTACACCACCAGTTTCCCGCCGGATGCGGAGGAGGCGGTCGAGCCGGTGGGGACCGAGGAGGCGAACCGGGACCACACCGGGGACAAATTCGCGGGGTTTGTCGACGCGGCGCCGACCGCGGAGGAGACCGCCCCGGCCGTGAACGGCGGGTGGGATCGGCCGGAGCGCCGACCGCACGTTCCGGCCTGGGCGTCGGTGGAACCGGCCCCGGCGGCGAACGGCCATGCCGTCCACGCCGCGCCGGTCGTCGCGCTGGGGGTCGATCTCGAGGTCGAGGTGATCGACGGGGTTGCCTCCGTGCCCGACGCCGCCGAGGAGCCGACGGGCGGGTCCGGGGACGTGCTGAAGGTCTCCGCCCGCTCCCGGCCGAGCGCGGTCGCGGGCGCGATCGCCGGGGTCGTGCGGGAGGTGGGCCGGGCCGAGGTCCAGGCGATCGGCGCCGGCGCCACGAACCAGGCGGTCAAGGCGTGCGCCATCGCCCGCGACTACCTGCGGGAGACCGGGATCGAGGCGGTCTGCCTGCCGGCTTTCATCGACGTCACGATCGAGAACGAGGACCGGACCGCGATCCGCCTCGTCGTCGAGCCGCGGTGAGCGACGGCCCCCCCTCGCTCCCCGGTCCTGGGGGGAGCCGATCTGGGCGATCCGCGGGATTGGATCCCCGGGCCCAGCGCGGGGAGGGGCAACCCCCCAACCCCGTCGACCTCCACACCCACTCGATCCACTCCGACGGCACCCTTGCCCCCGCAGCGTTGGTCCAGGAGGCCGCGCAGCGGGGGCTGCGCGTGCTGGGGCTGACGGACCACGACACGTTGGACGGCCTGGCGGAGGCGGAGGGGGAGGCCGACCGGCTGGGGCTGGAGCTGGTGCCCGGGGTCGAGTTGAGCACCGGAGGCCAGGGCGGCGAGCCGGAGATCCACCTCCTCGGCTACTTCGTCGACCGCGAGGACCCGGAGCTGCGGGCGGGGCTGACCGGCTTCGCCGGGGCGCGCATCGACCGGATGGGGCTGATCCTGGAGCGGCTGGCAAGCATCGGCGTCCCGGTCGAGCCGGAGCGCGTCCGCCGCCTGGCCGGGCCGGGCACCGTCGGCCGCCCCCACATTGCGCGGGCGCTGATCGAGCGAGGCCACGTCGCGGACATGAGGGAGGCGTTCGACCGCTATCTGGCGTCCGGGCGGCCCGGCTTCGTGCCGCGGCCGAAGGTGGAGCCGGAGCGGGGGGTGGCGCTGATCCGGGCGGCGGGAGGCGTCGCCGTCCTCGCCCACCCCTTGGGCACCGGGGAGGTCGAGGCCGTCGTCGCCCGCCTCGTCCGGGTGGGCCTCGGCGGGATGGAGGTCTACTACGGCGAGTACGACGAGCGCGCCCGCGCCGAGCTGGGGGCCGTCGCTGCACGCTGGGGACTGATCCCAACGGGTGGCAGCGACTTCCACGGGCCGGGCGTGAAGGCCGGGCGCGAGCTCGGCGGGCCGCCCGTGCCGGCGACGTCGGTGGCGCGGCTGCGGGCGGCGGCGCGGGCGTGAACGAGGCCCTTCGCGCAGCCGTCGTCGTCGTCGCGGCGGGGCGGGGGGAGCGGCTGGGGGTGCCGGCCAAGGTGCTGCTGCCGCTGGCGGGGCGGCCGATGCTCGCCCACGTACTGGACGCGGTCGAGGAAGCGGTGGCGATCGAGGACGTCATCGTCGTCGTCGGGGCGCACACCCGTGAGGCGGTGGAGGGGATGATCGCCGCCGGGCCGTGGGGTAAGGTGCGGGCCGTCGTGAGCGGCGGTGAGCAGCGGCAGGACTCGGTGGCCGCCGGCGTCGCCGCCGTACCGCCGAGCAGCGACGTGGTGCTCGTCCACGACGGCGCCCGCCCGCTCGCCCCGCCGGCGCTGTTCGATCGGTGCGCGGCCGCGGCCGCCGAGACCGGCGCGGCGATCGCCGCCGTCCCGGTTGCCGACACCTTGAAGCGGGTCGCGGACGGTCGGGTGGCGGGGACGGTGGACCGGGCCGGGCTGTGGGCGGCGCAGACGCCGCAGGGCTTCCGCCGCAACGTCCTCGTCGACGCGATCGCGCGATGCGCCGGCCTCCCGGCTGTCACGGACGAGTCTGGCCTCTGCGAAGCGCTGGGCATCCCGGTCGCGATCGTCCCTGGGGAGCCATCCAACCTGAAGGTGACCCGGCCCGAGGACGTGGCGGTGGCGGAGGCGCTGCTAGGGGGACAAGCCCCTCCCCGTCCGGGTCCCGGGGCACCGATCATGGGGGGAGCGTACGTTGTCGGGTCCCCCCATCCTGGGGTCCCCGAGTCCGGGATCGGGGGGGGCTTCCCCCGAACCGGCACCGGCTACGACGTCCACCGCTTCGTCGAGGGACGCCGCCTGGTGCTCGGGGGGGTTGCGATCCCGCACCCCGTTGGGCTGGAAGGACATTCCGACGCCGACGCGCTGCTGCACGCGATCGCCGACGCCCTCCTTGGCGCCGCCGCGTTGGGGGACATCGGCCGCCACTTCCCGCCCTCCGATCCGCGGTTCGCGGACGCCGACAGCCGGGACCTGCTGCGGGAGGTCGGTCGGCTGGTGGTGGTGGCCGGCTACGCGCCGGTCAACGTGGACGCGACGGTGATTGCCGAGGCGCCGCGGATCGGGCCGCACACGGCGGCGATGCGGGCTGAGATCGCCGGCTGCCTGGGTCTGCCGACGGAGGCGGTCAACGTCAAGGCGACGACGAACGAGGGGATGGGCTTCGTCGGCCGGGGCGAGGGGATCGCGGCGCTGGCGGTGGCGGTCGTCGCGCCGGTTGCGGCGGCCCCGATGCCCCCCGGCTGATGCGCGTTCTGCTGCAGCGGGTCGTCCGCGCCGAGGTGACGGTCGACGGCGAGCCCGTCGGCGCGATCGGCCGCGGCTTCCTGCTGCTCGTCGGCGTGGGGCACGGGGACGGGGATGGGGAGGCGACGCTGCTGGCGGGAAAGGTCGCCCACCTCCGGCTGTTCGACGACGCGGCCGGGCGGATGAACCGCTCCGCCCTCGACCTCCTCGCGGCCGGGGAGGAGGTTGGGATGCTCGTCGTGTCCCAGTTCACCCTCTACGCCGACGTGCGTCGGGGGCGGCGCCCGAGTTACGCCGGAGCCTCCCCGCCCCCGCTCGCCGCACCCCTCGTCGACCACTTCGGGGGTGCGCTCCGCGGCCTGGGGCTGCGGGTGGCCGAGGGGCGCTTCGGCGCCGAGATGGCCGTCTCGCTCGTCAACGACGGCCCGGTCACGCTCTGGCTCGACAGCGCTGATCTGCGGGGATAGGGGGCGGCGGGGATCGGGAGCGGCGGGCTTGGGACAAGGGGCGGCGGCGCGGTCGGGGACGAGCCGACCGGAGGCGCAAGGCTATACTCGCGGGCGCCGAGCGCGGTGCCCAGTCCCCAGATCCCGCCCCCACCCCCAGCCCGGCAGCCCGGAGGACGACCGTCGTGACCGACCGCGGCGACAACAGGATGCCCGGGCAGAGGCTCCGGGCGGCAGAGGATGGGGCGTCACCGCCGGCGAGCGGGGCGGCGGTCGCCGCGGACGCGCCGCCGGACGACCGGCCGCTGCCACCCTTGCCGGACGGCGGGCTGGCGGCGACGATGCCGGACTGGTTGCGCCACCCGGACCCCGCGGCGGGCGGGGACGGGGTGCGGGCCGCCGCCCCGGACCATCCCCCCGAAGGAGTCGGCGCGGCCACCGCCGTCCCCACCCCGGCCGAGGCTATCGACCCGACCACCTTTCTGACCGAGGACGACCTCCCGGCGTGGCTCCGTCGCCTGGCGACCGGGAGGGGGGACGCGGCGTCCGAGGGTGGCGCGGTGCCCGGGCCGACGCGGCGGGTGCCACCGGCCCCAGTACCGGTGGAGGCCACGCATCCCCGAACGTCTCGGCCGACGCCGGAGAAGTCGGGCGCCCCGGCGCCCGCCGGACCGGTGGTCGTCGCCGCTCCTGCCCTGATCGTGGCCCCGCCCCCCGCGGTCGAGCCACGGGCCGCCGCGCTCCCCCGCGCCGCCGGGGAACCTTTGGGGAAACCCTCGATGGAGGCGCCCGACCGCCGAGCCGGGGAGTCGCAATCGGGCCGACGGCTCCTGCCGGCCGTCGCGGTGGTGGCGGTGGTGGTGGTGCTGCTGCTGCTCGTGTATGCGACGGCTCGGTAGCCTCCGCCGGCGGTCACGGTCGGACGGTCCCCGCCATCGCCCGCGTCTGCCAATCCCTCGACGCACGTATCTTGCGTCCCCGGTGGACGGTCACTATCCTGGGATGGGGTGCCATCGAGCGGGACGCGGTGGACGCGAAACCGATCGGCGGCGGACGGGGACGGGGGCGGGACAGCATGGACCAGAAGGGGACCGGCCGCGGCCGGACGGCGAGGCGTGTCGTCGGGCTGGGGCTCGCGGCGGTGCTGCTCGCCGGCGGGACGGTCGGTCAGGCGGTGGCGGCCGCGGCCGCCGCACAGGACGAGGCCACCGGGGCGCCCATCGTCCAGGACGAGGCGGGTGGCGCGGTCGAGGACCAGCTCGTCCCGACCATCGACCCGGCGTCGGGCGTGGAGCTGCCGCCGACGCTCGGGGAGACGGACCTCGCGGTCTACGTCCGGGAGACGGGGCACACGATCGGCGGCGTGATGCTCGACTACTGGCGCGCCACGGGCGCGGGGGCCGGTTTCGGCGCCCCGATCTCGGAGCCGTTCGCCGCCGCCAACGGCTACTACAGCCAGGCGTTCGAGCGCGGTGTCTTCCAGTACCGGCCCGACGTCCTCTTCACGGACGAGCCGATCGTGCGGCTGATGCCGGTCGGGCGGACCGCCCTCAACGAGCGCGTCGCGACCGTCCGCGGCGACGGCAAGCGTGCCAACGGCGGCGGCGATCGGCGGGCGGGCGCCTGGCGGGCGATGGACCCGGGCGCGGCGGCGGCCCAGGCGGCCGTCGCCGACGGCGGCCTCTACGTCGAGGAGACGGGCCACACCGTCTCCGGCGCCTTTTTGGAGTGGTACGAGCGGCACGAGGGGGCGTTCTACCTCGGCAACCCCCTCGGCGAGCCGGTGACGGAGCGGGGACGGACCGTCCAATGGTTTGAGGGCGGCCTCCTGATGGGCGGCTCCCGCGGCGTCGAGCTCGCGCCGCTGCCGGCCGAGATGGCCCCGGCGCTCGGCATCGAGACGGAGCGGGTGGGGCGCGCCGGTCTCCCGGATTACGCCGAGTCGCTCTTCCTGGAAGGGACGAACCCGAACTGGGCGGCCCGCGCGGAGACACCGGGGGCGAAGCGGATCGAGGTCGACCTTTCGGAGCAGCGCCTCTGGGCCTACCAGGGCGACGACTTGGTGACGACGACCCTGGTCACGACGGGGCTGGAGCCGAACACGACGGAGCAGGGTCGCTTCCGGGTCCGCCTCAAGTACCCCGAGCAGGACATGGCCGGCTTTACCAGCTCGACGGGCGAGGTGGTTGCCACCGACGACGGGTCGGGCGCGCCGGTCCCCGGGGCGGTTGGCAGCTACGAGGTGACCGACGTGCCGGACGTGATGTACTTCAACATGGAGGCGGAGGCGCTCCACGGCGCCTACTGGCGCGACAACTTCGGCGAGACGGGCAGCCACGGCTGCATCAATCTGCCGCTGGAGATGGCCACCTTCCTCTACGGTTGGGCGCCGCTGGGGACGCCGGTCTGGGTGCACGAGTAGGCGCTCTCGATCTCTGGCGGAGTGGGGCGGGGGGGCCAAGCGGCCCCCCCGCCCCTACCGGCCGGCGCCGACCTCGCGGATCTCGCCCGCGACGGCGACGCGATCGCCGGCCGTGGCGCTCGGGGTATGGTCCGAGCGACGGCGGGAGGTCGCGGTCGGGGCGGCGACGACGCTCCCCCGGATTGTCTCGACCGATCCGGCACTGCGGTGCGACTTCGCTCCCAACCCGGCGACACGGGGCGATCCGAAACCGGACCGTTCCCCGACCCCGCGGCAGCCGGGGGTCGAGGAACAGTCCACGGGTCCGGGGCGCGGTCGCGGCGGCGGGCGTCGGAGACGCCGTGACTGGGCCTGTTGATCGCCGATCTTCGGATTTCGAACCGGACCAGGACACCCGGTCGGTGGGCGGGGACGATCCCCGGCACCGAAGGCTACCCCCCGCTTTGGGGTGACACGGACGAACGGCTCTCCTGCGTCGTCCGTGTCGTCCCGGCGGTGGATGAGCAAGCTGGAGCGCGGCCTGCGCGCTCTGGGATGTCGAGACCGGCTCCATCGTCGGCTCGTCCGAGGATTGGAGGGGCGCTCTGGCGGTGGTCGAGACCCCGCTCCGATCGTTCGGTGCCGGATAGGCGCTCACCCGAGGTTGGCACGACGGCACCGGGACGCTGCAGACCGTCGTGGCGGGCAACGGTCTGGGTGGGGCACCGACGGGCGAGGAGCCCGAGCCCGCCGATGGCAGGCGGGCCCCGGCTTGAGTCGACGGGAGATCGAGAACGGAGCGCCGAACGCGACAGAAAGAAGGGGGCGGCCGATCGGCCGCCCCCCCTTCTTCGGTCGCGTTCGATCCGCCCCTAGCGGTCGGCGCCGACCTCGCGGAACTCGCCCTCGACGGTGGCGTCGTCGGTGGCGGCATCGTCGGCGGCGCCGTTGCTGCCGTTGGCACCGAAGTCGGGGCCGTCGGTGGCGCCGTTGGCGCCGGGCTGCTCGTACATGGAGCCGCCGACGCGGGTCAGGGTCTGGACCAACTCCTCGTGGGCCGGCCGGAGGCGGTCGACGTTCTCCGGGTCCTTCTCGAGGACCTCGCGGACGGCGGCGATCTTGCCGTCCAGCTCCGCCTTCAGCTCCGAGGGGACGCGGTCGCCGAAGTCGGTCAGGGTCTTCTCGGCCTGGAAGGCCATCGCCTCGGCGTCGTTGCGCACGGAGATCGCCTCGCGCCGCTTCTGGTCCTCTTCGGCGTGCTCCTCCGCCTCCTGGACCATCCGCTGCACCTCGGCGTCGGAGAGCCCGGAGGAGCCGGTGATCGTGATCTTCTGCTCCTTGCCGGTCGCTTGGTCCTTGGCCGAGACGCTCATGATGCCGTTGGCGTCGATGTCGAAGGTGACCTCGATCTTGGGCACCCCGCGGGGCGCCGGCGGCAGCCCATCGAGGATGAACTTGCCGAGGCTCTTGTTGTCGTTGGCCATCGGCCGCTCGCCCTGGAGGACGTTGATCTCGACCTGCGGCTGGGCGTCCGCCGCCGTGGTGAACGTCTGGCTCTTGCGGGTCGGGATCGTGGTGTTGCGCTCGATCAGCGGCGTCGCCACGCCGCCGAGGGTCTCGATCGCCAGCGACAGCGGCGTCACGTCGAGGAGCAGGATGTCCTTGACCTCGCCACCGAGGACGCCGCCCTGGATCGCGGCGCCGATGGCGACGACCTCGTCCGGGTTGATCCCCTTGTGCGGCTCCTTGCCGAAGAAGCTCTGGACCTGGCGCTGGACGGCCGGCATCCGGGTCTGGCCTCCCACCAGCAGCGCCTCGTCGACCGCGCTCTTGGCGAGGTCGGCGTCCCTGAGAGCGCCCTCCATCGGGGCCTGGGTGCGCTGGACGAGGGGCTGGACCAACTGCTCCAGCTTGGAGCGGGTGAGCGTCACGTTCAGGTGCTTCGGGCCGCTGGCGTCGGCGGTGATGAACGGCAGGTTGACGTCGGTCTGCTGGGTGGAGGAGAGCTCGATCTTGGCCTTCTCGGCCGCCTCCTTCAGGCGCTGGAGCGCCATCCGGTCCTTGCGCAGGTCGATCCCCTCCGCCTTCTTGAACTCGTCGGCGAGGAAGTCGATGACGACCTGGTCGAAGTCGTCGCCGCCGAGGTGGGTGTCGCCGTTGGTCGAGAGAACCTGGAAGACCCCCTCGGAGAGGTCGAGGATCGAGATGTCGTAGGTGCCGCCGCCGAGATCGTAGACGGCGATCTTCTCGTCGCCCTTCTTGTCCATGCCGTAGGCGAGGGCGGAGGCGGTCGGCTCGTTGATGATCCGCTGGACGTCGAGGCCGGCGATCCGGCCGGCGTCCTTGGTCGCGTCGCGCTGGGCGTTGTCGAAGTAGGCGGGGACGGTGATCACCGCCTTGTCGACCTTGTCCCCCAGGTACGCCTCGGCGTCGGTCTTCAGCTTCTGCAGGATCATCGCCGAGACTTCCTGCGGGCTGTACCAGCGGTCCCCCATCTTGACCTGGACGTCGCCGTTCGGCGCCGCCTGCAGCTTGTAGGGGATCAGCGCCTTGTCGCGCTGAACGGCCGGGTCGCTGAACTTGCGGCCGACGAAGCGCTTGACGGAGAAGACGGTGTTCTCGGGGTTGGTGATCGCCTGCCGCCGCGCGAAGCGGCCGACGAGGCGCTCGCCGTTCCCGGTGACGGCGACGACGGACGGGGTCAGCCGCTCGCCCTCCGCGTTCGGGATCACGACCGGCTCGCCGCCTTCGATGGTGGCCATCACCGAGTTCGTGGTTCCCAGGTCGATGCCGATGGTTCGGGCCATCTGTCGTTCCTCCTCGGACGTGAATCGTGGGTCGTGGGATCGGTCGTTAGCTCGGACTGGGGTCGATGACCTCGGGATCGCTGTCGTCGGCGGCGTCGGGCTCGCGGCTCCCGACCTTCACCATCGCCGGCCGGAGCAGGGTTTGGCCGAGCTTGTAGCCGCCCTGGTAGACGCCGACGACGGTGTCACCGGCGGTGCCGGGGACCGACTCGACCGCCTCGTGGAGGGCGGGGTCGAAGGGCTGGCCCTCGGCCGCGATCGGGGCGACGCCGGCGCGCTCCAGGACGCCCCAGAACTTGCGCTCGATCAGGCCGAGGCCCTGCGCCAGCGGCTCCTGTTGCTGCGCCTCGGGGACCGCCGCCAGCGCCCGCTGGAAGTCGTCGAGGACCGGCAGGAACTGGGCGAGGAGCGCCTGGGTGGCGATCTCGCGGATCTGGGCTCGCTCCTGCTCGGTCCGGCGCCGGAAGTTGGCGAACTCGGCCCGGCTCCGCTGGAGCTGGTCGAGGAAGGCGTCCCGCTCGGCGGCGAGCGCCGCGGCGTCCGCCGTCTCGATCGCCGCCGGCGCGGCGCCGTTCCCGTCTATTGCGCGTTGCGCGTCCGTCTCCGTCACACTCAAGCCTCCGAAGCTACGAGCTTTGAGCGATGAGCTATGAGCCAAAAACAACCCGTCGCCCGTCGTCCGTCGCTCCTCTGGTCCGTGGATCTCCTGGTCGTTCGCGTGGCCCATTCCGAACGTAAGCGCCGAGCTGCCTCGCCGCTCGCGCACGGCTAAGCGCTGTACAGATTGGCCATCAGGTCGCTCATCAGGCGGGCCATGTAGCGGACCGACGAGATGGAGCGGCCGTAGGCCATCCGGGTTGGGCCGAGGACGCCGAGGACGCCGGTGACCTCGCCGTCGATCCCGTAGGTGGAGACGACGACGCCGAAGCGGCGCAGCTCGTCGGCCGGGTTCTCGTCGCCGATGAAGACCTGGACGTCCGGTCCCGCCTCCATCTGGGGCAGCAGCGCGCCGAGGAACGCCCCGCCCCGGAGCAGCGCCAGCAGGCCCTGCGTCTCCGCCGGGCCGCCGCTGAACTCCGGTTGGGCGAGGATGTTCTCGATCCCGGAGTGCCGAATCTCGGTTCGCTCGGCAGCGTCGAGCCCGGAGAGGGCGATGACGACCTGATCAAGCACGAAGCGCGCCAACCCGGAGGCGCCCTCGGCGCGCGCCGCTACCTCCTCCGCCGAGAGGCCCGCGACCTCGGCCACGAGGGCGTCGGCGAGGCGGCTCAGCGCCGCCTGCTCGGCCTCCTCCGGCCAGCGGACCATCACCTGGCGGACCGCGCTGTCGGCGGTGACCAGGATCAGGAGGCCGAGCCGGGGCTGGAGCGCGATCAGCTCGAAGTGGCGGAGGCGGGGGGTCGTCGGCCGCGGCGCGGTGACGACGGAGACGGTCCCGGCCGCTTCGGCCAGCACCGTCGCCGCCAGCTCCATCCACTGCTCCAGCTGCAGCTCCACCTGGCGGAACTGGTGCCGGATCATGATCTGCTCGGGGAAGGGGAGCTCGACCTCGCCGAGGAGGTGGTGGACGAAGTAGCGGTAGCCCCGGTCGGTCGGCACGCGGCCGCCTGAGGTGTGGAGGTGCTGGACGAAGCCGGCCGCCTCCAGGTCCGCCATCTCGTGCCGGATCGTGGCCGGGGAGTACCCGACCCGGTGGCGCTCCGTCAGCGTCTTGGAGCCGACGGCGCGACCGGAGGCGACGTACTCCTGGACGATCAGCCGCAGGATCGCCTGTTGACGCTCGGAGAGCGCCAGGTCCGCGGTCTGGTTGGGCGGCTCGGACTGGTCCACGGCGCGTCTCTCTCCCCCGCGTTAGCACTCTCCTTGACGGAGTGCTAACGCGGCGAGGATACCCGACTTGCACGGCCCGTGTCAAGGTTAGGGCCGGGCGGGCGCCGCTCCCGGTACGTCGCCGCGGCCCCGCCCCGACCCTCCCCGGCGGACACGGGGCGGCGCGGGGCCGTCCTCACCCGTCCGCCGCGGCCTCCGACCCCCGTCCCGCCGGACCGGCCCTCGCCGAACGCGGGCGGAGCAAGCGGCCGGGCAGGGCGGCCAGCCCCCGCGCCGCGCCGCCGAGGCGGGGCAGCACGCCGCGCCAGGGCGAGACGGTCTCCGCGTAGTCGCTCGCGGAGGCGGCCGGGCCGACATCGTGGCCGAGGCGCCGCTCCATCTCGTAGCGGTAGCGCATCACCCAGAGGTAGACGTCGGCCTCGGTTCGGTTCGGGAAGCGCTCCATCACGCCGCGCTCGCGGGCGACGGTGATGATCGGGCAGTAGATGTGCTCGTACCAGTCGGCGACCGCGTCCTCGACCGTCACCGGCTCGTGGCGGATCGCCGAGAGCCACTCCCGGTGCCCTTCGATCTGGTGCCAGATCTCGTCGTAGCGGCCGAGTGCGGTCGGCCGGATGTCGTGGTCGGGCTGGACCCGGTCGAGGTTGGTGCGCCGCAAGAACTCGGCGTACTCCGCCTGCAGCAGCAGTTCCTCGGGGCGCATCGAGGCGTACAAGGGGGCGCGGACGTGCCCCTCGATCACCTCGGCGTCGATGAACTCCTGCCCCCGCTCCCGGGCGACGGAGACGCGGTGGTTGCCGTCCTTGACGAAGTAGACGTCGCCGACCTTGTAGAGCTGGATGGGGGGGAGCGTCTTCTCCTCGTAGTAGGCGCGGTCGACGTTCTGCCACCTCCCGGCGGTGTGCCGCTGGCGGGGCAGGAAGGCGCGGTCGAAGTCGTTGAAGCGGTCCATGCTGCCGACGATGTTGGCGAGCGGCACGGTCTGGACGCCGCGGTAGCTCTCCCCCTCCGGCGAGACGCGGGAGCGGATCTCGTGGTAGGGGATCAGGTTGTTCGGGCGGCGCACGAAGACCCCCACCAGGTCGTGCAGGAACGCCTTTTGACGCGCCCGGTCGAAGTCGGCGCGGACCTGCTCCTGGTGGCTGCGGCTGTCGGTCATGGGCTCCCCCGCCCCGCCCCGGAGTCGGGAATCCAATCCTGGGGGGAGCCGGCGACGGCGCTCCGGTCGTGCGGCGGCACGGGGGCGGGCACCGCGATCGGGCCGGCCCGCCGCTCGGCGACCGTCAGTTCGACGACCCGGTACGGGAAGACGTTGACGACCTGGGTCTCGGCGAAGCGGGCCTCGAACGGCTGGGAGCGGTCGTAGAGGTGGACGTGGCCGTGGAGGTGGTAGGCGGGGCGGAACCAGCGGAGGAACGAGCGGAGGGCCGTGAAGCCGCGGTGGGCTTTGTCCTGCCGGTCGTTGATGTCGCGCGGCGGGGAGTGGGTGACCAGCACGTCGAGGGCGCGGCCGTGGCGGAGCCGGTTCCAGAGGAGCCGCGGCGCCATCCGCCCCATCATCCAGTAGACCTCCCACTCGTCGTACTGGGCCGGCTCGTTCTCCCCGTAGCGGGGGGAGCCGGGGAAGCCGGCCAGGATCAGCCCCGTGCCCTCGTCGCGCACCACCCGGCCGCCGAGGTCGATGCCGCCGAGCGGCCGGTGGCGCTTGCCCCGCTCGCCGCCGCGGGTCAACTCCTCGGCGTGGTTGCCGAGGACGAAGTAGAGCGGCTTGTTAAGGGCGTCGACCAAGAACTCGAGGTAGCGCGCCGGCAGGTCGCCGCAGCCGAGGACGAGGTCGACGTGGCCCATCCGCTGGCGCACGGTGGCGCTGTGGATGCGGGCGTCGATCTCGTCGGAGACGGCCAGCGCCTGGAAGGACCGGCCTCCCGCCTCCCTCGCGGTGGGTGGGTTCCGGTCGGTGGGATCGGTGGACATGGCGGGGCGGGTTCCCGGGGGCCAGGGCACGACCACGGGTCCGCGTCGCGCGACGGACGCTTCCGGCCGCGCTCGCAGCGGGCCGGATCGGGGCGGCGGCCCCGGCCGAGACCGCCCCTTCCTCCGAATGGTACCGCAGGCCTGACCACGGCCCGACCGCCGATGAGTCGGGAGGCGCGGCCGCGGCGCGGCCGGGTCAGCGCCGGGCCCGCACCCGGGATCGGCCGGGCGCCTGACCGCGGAGGCGCGTGAACGCCTGTGAGAACGCGAACGCGGACTCGGACCTGAGGCGATCGGCGATGGCGGCCGGGGGTTCCTCGCCGCCGCGCAACAGATCGGCGGCGACGGTCAGCCGCCAGCGCGCCAGGCAGGCCATCGGCGGTCCGCCGACCGCGTCGCCAAAGCGGCGCGAGAGGGCCGCCCGGGAGAACCCCGCTTCCCCGCCCAGCGCCGCCACGGTCCAGCGGCGCCCCGGTGCTGGGTGGACGAGCGCGAGCGCCCGCCCGATCAGGGGATCGCGCAGCGCGCCGAGCGAGCCGGGGCGATCGCCCAGCGGCCGATCGAGCCGGGCCCGCAGGACGTGGACGAAGAGGACGTCGACCAGCCGGTCGACCATCGCCTGGGCGCCCGGCTGGCGCCGCGCCACCTCGCCGGCAAGGTGGCGGACGGTGGCGCCGAGGGCGTCGTCACGCTCCGCGCTTCGTCGGTAGACGAGTGGCGGCAGCGACCGCGGCAAGGGGTGGTCACTCCCTGGGTCGAACGACACAGAGCGCCCATCAAACCCCATCGCGGTGCGGCAGGCCGGGGGCATGCCGACCCCGCTGGTGCCCGACGACCTGCGGGAAGCGATCGCCCCGCTCTTGGTGCCCGAGCCGCCCAAGCCCAAGGGCGTGGGCCCCGCGTGCCCGACCGGGCGGCGCTCGACGGCATCCCCGTCGTGCTGCGCGCCGGGGTCGGCTGGGAATCCCTGCCGCGGGGGCTCGGCGGCGGCTCCGGGATGACCTGCTGGCGGCGGCGGCGCAACCGGCGCGCGGCCGGGGTGTGGGAGGCCCTGCACCGCGCCCTGCTGGACCGCCTGGACGCCGAGGGCAGGATCGACCGGTCGCGGGCGGCGCCGGACTCGGCCGGCGCCCCGGCCAGAAGGGCGCGCGGAAACGGCGTGCACCCCCCCGACCGGGGCAAGCGGGGGACCAAGCGCCGCCCGGTCGTAGACGCCCGCGGCGCGGCCAAGGGCACGCCGCTCTCGCCGGCCGACCGCCACGACACGATGCTGCTCGGGGCGCTGCCGGACGCCGCGCCGGCGGTTCCCACCCCGGCCGGCCAGCGGCGCAGGCGCCCGGCCAAGCCGCACGCCGACACGGGCTACGGCGGCCGGAGGTGCCGCGCCACCGGCCGTCGCCGCCGGATCAGGCCCCGCCTCGCGCGGCGGGGCCTGATCCGGCGGTCCGACCGGCCGCGACGCCACCG
>CADCWL010000215.1 GCA_902806405.1 uncultured Thermomicrobiales bacterium
CGCGTAGAAGATCCGGGCTGACTCCGCCTTAACAGGATCGACGTCCTGCGGCAGGACCTCGGTCCGGTCCGGCGACCACTTCCGGCCGCTCCTGTGGTTCGCGTAGCGGCGCGCCCGGGTGAAGCCCATCTGGAGGAACTTGCGGGCCATGTCCATCCCGACAAAGTCGCCCCGCGCCTTGTAGGCGAGGAAGCGGCGGTAGAGCTCGTCCGCGGAGGCCGCCGCCACCTCCGGCGTCCGGAAACGCCAGTGCGGCAGCAGCTCCGACTTGTACGGCTCGACGGAGAGGACCCCCTGCTCCCCCTTGCCGACCCGGTACAGCTCCGGCCGCTCCCGGAAGTCGATCGCCGCGAAGTCGAGGGAATAGTCGAAGGGGGGCGCGGGGGGGCCTTTGCGCGGCACGGTCCACCTCCTTCCCCGTCCCCGGCGCCTGGCCGACGGGACGCCCGGTCGGACCGGGTGCTTCCCCCCGGCGAACGCCGCGGACGATGGGACGGTATCGCCGTGGCCAAAACGATTCGGCGTCGTCCTCTCTGGGGCGAACGCGCTGGTGGGGGCCGTCACACCCAAGCGCGACGGCCCCCACCCGGGGTGGTCAACGGGCCGGCGGTGGGGGACCACCGGCTCCGACGACCGTTAGTCCGCCGGAACGGCCTGGCTCGCGGCCGACGAGGCGACGTCGGGGACCGGCAGGCCGATCCCCTCGGCCACCCGCCGGCCGTAGTCGGGGTCGCACTGGGCGAAGTGCCAGACCATCCGCTCCTGGATCTGCGGCCGGCACTTCTGCAGCGCCGAGATCAGGTTGGCGAGCAGGTCCTCGCGCTCCCACTCCTCGAAGCTGCGGTAGCGCTCGCCCGCCTGCCCGTACGGGTTCGTGCGGTCGATCGGTGCCCGTACCAGGCGGCCCTCGACGTGGGGCTGGTGCGGCGCGCCGGCGGCGGCGGCCTCCCGCAGGCCGCCGAGGACGCTCGGCTCGTAGTTCACGTGCGGGTTCTGGCCCGGCGCGAGGTCGACGCGGTAGGACATCTGGCCGCCGCGCTGGTTGGTGTGGACCGAGACCTTCGGGCTGTTGACGGGCAGCTGGAGGTAGTTGGCGCCGACCCGGTGGCGCTGGGTGTCGGAGTAGGAGAAGGTCCGGCCCTGCAGCATCTTGTCGTCGGAGAAGTCGAGCCCGTCGACCAGCACGCCGGTGCCGAAGGCGACCTGCTCGACCTCGTTGAAGAAGTCGGCCGGGTTCTGGTCGAGGACCATCCGCCCTACCGGCCGCATCGGGAAGCGGTCCGTTGGCCAGAGCTTGGTGTCGTCCAGCGGGTCGAAGTCGAGCTCGGGGTGCTCGTCGTCGGACATGATCTGGACCTGCAGCTCCCACTCCGGGTGGTCGCCGCGCCCGATCGCCTCGTAGAGATCGAGGGTCGCGTGGTTGAACTCCTTGGCCTGGATCTCCTCGGCCTGGCCCTGGGTGAGGTTGCGCTCGCCCTGCTTCGGGTCCCAGTGGTACTTGACGAGGACCCCCTCGCCGGCGGCGTTGACCCACTTGTAGGTGTTGACGCCGGAGCCGTGCATCTCGCGGTAGGTCGCCGGGATGCCCCACGGGCTGAAGAGCCAGGTGATCATGTGCATCGCTTCGGGCGTGTTGCCGATGAAATCGAAGATCCGCTCGGGGTCCTGGCGGTTGGTGATCGGGTCGGGCTTGAAGGCGTGGATCAGGTCCGGGAACTTGGTCGCGTCGCGGATGAAGAAGATGTTGAGGTTGTTGCCGACCAGATCCCAGTTGCCGTCCTCGGTGTAGAACTTGACCGCGAAGCCGCGCGGGTCCCGCAGCGTCTCCGGCGAATGACCGCCGTGGATCACGGTCGAGAAGCGGACGAAGACGGGGGTCCGCTTGCCCCGCTCCTGGAGCAGCTTGGCGCGGGTGTACCTCGCGATCGGCTCGTCGCCGACCGCGCCGTAGGCTTCGAAGAAGCCGTGGGCGCCGGCGCCGCGGGCGTGGACGACGCGCTCGGGGATGCGCTCGCGGTCGAAGTGGGTGATCTTCTCGATGAAGTGGTAGTTCTCCAGCGTCGTCGGACCGCGGTTCCCGACGGTCCGCAGGTTCTGGTTGTCGGGGACCGGGTGTCCCTGGCGGGTGGTCAGGGTCGGCTCTTCGCCCGCCCCGTGCTCCGGCCGGCCGTTGGCCCGCCCGTCCGTGGGTTCGTCGCTCATGTCCCGTCGGTCCCTTTCTCCGCACCCCGCGGTCACCCGGGCCGTGCCCGCCCCCGGCGGCGGGGAAGGAGGGCCGCGGACACCGGAGTGTATGCTCCGTCCCGACCGCCCGCAAATCCGCGTTCACCGTCCGTGCCGCCGGCGTTCCCGGCCGCCGTCGCGCCGGGCGGCGATCCACCAGCCGCGCTCCGGCACGTCGTCACGACCGACCCGGCCAGGGCATGTCCGCAAACCGGATGACAAGGTAGGCTCTGTCACATAGATCGCCCCGAACCGAGCGACGCGCAGTGGATACGGCTTCGCCCGCTGCTGCCGCCCCAAAAGCCACGCACCGGCCGGCCCGCGGAGGACCTGCGCATCGACGTCGACGTGACGTTCGGCGAGACGGACGAGGCGACGATCCCGGTCGGCGCCGCGCCGGGCGAGTACGCGTACTACGGCATCGTGCCAGGGCACAAGCCGGCCGGCACTGTCGGCACCCTGGTTGTCGTCGCCGTCACAGACCCCACCGGTCCGGCCGTCCCGGCCGGTCGACCGCCGTCACCGTGAGCCCCGGTGAAGAAACTCCCGTGGCCCTCGGGACGCCGACCGGGGACATCAGGGTCGACCCGCGGGGAGGAGGATCGTCGCAGCCCAGCACCTTGGTCGGGCGTCCGACCGCAGGGTTGCCCCGGGAACATACGCAATCGCGAGCGGGTTGGAGTTCACGCCCACT
>CADCWL010000216.1 GCA_902806405.1 uncultured Thermomicrobiales bacterium
CCGCCGGGGGGTCGCCGCCCTCGGCACCGGCCGGCACGACGAGGCGATTGCGGCGCTCGCTTCTGTCGCCGCCGACGGACCGGGCCACGCCGACGCCGCCGACCTCCTGGCCGAGGCCCGCCGGCTCCGCGCCGCCGGCTTCCGGCGCCGCGCCGACGCCGCCGAGGCCGGCCACGACTGGCTCGCGGCGGAGGCGGCCCTGGCCGCGTTGGCGGCGGCCGAACCCGCCGACCGCGCCCTCGCCGACCGTCTCGCCGCGCTGCGCCGCCATCACGCCCCGATCGTCTTCGCCCGCGGCCAGGCGCTCTATCTGCTCGGCCCGGACGGCGGCGACGAGCACCTGCTCACCGACGCGGTCCCGGCCAGCCGCCCGATCTGGAGCCCCGACCGCTCCCGGATCGCCTTCGTCTCGCCGACCGGGGGCGGCCGCCGTTCCCCGGCCGCCCTCTACGTCGTCGACGCCGACGGCCGAAACCCGACCCGGCTCAGCGGCACCGCCCACCCGAACGCCGTCCCCGCCTGGAGCGCGGACGGCGCCCGCATCGCCTACGCCAGCGTCGCCGCCTACGACCTCGCCGCCGACACCGGTCTCATCGCCGTCCACCTCGTCGACCTTGCCACCGGCCGCGACGCCGACGTCACCTCCATCACCGGCCGGGACGCGGTGACGCCGACCTGGTCCCCCACCGGCGACCGCCTTGCCTTCGTAAGCCGCCCCTCCGCCGCCGCCTCCGACCGGGCCGGCGCCGCCGGCCTTGGCCACGTTGCCGTTCTCGACCTCGCCTCGGGGACGATCGCCAACCTCTCCGGCGACCGCCTGCCCGACGTCGTCCGCGTCATCTGGTCCCCGACCGGCGACCGCCTCCTCGCCTTCGCCCGGAGCCGGGGGATCGACGGCGGGATGCCGGGGGTGACGCGCCTGCTGGAGCTCGGCGCCGCGGACGGCAGCCTCACCCCGATCGCCGACGTCGCCGACGCGGTGAACGGCGGCTGGTCCCCCGCCTGGGCACCGGACGGCGCGCGCTACGCCTTTCTCGACGGTCCGTCCACCCTCGTCGTGCGGGACCGGACGGGGGGCGAGACCCGGATCGAGACCGCGGCCGCCCTCTCCGGTGCGGTCACCTGGTCGCCGGACGGCCGCGCGCTCCTCCTCGCCGCCGCCGACCCGACGGACCCCTCGGTCCTCGTCGACCTGACCAACCCGACCCCGACACTGGGCAACCTCGCGGTCCCCTTCGACCCCGAGTGGCCGACCGGCACGCCCCAGTGGGGTCCCCTGACCGCGCCGCCGCTGCCGGTCGACCCGACCGCCGGCGGTGAGGCCCCGGTGACGCCGCCGCCGTAGCTCTCTGTGCTGTCGGCTTCCGCGCTGCGCGCACGCCCGCCGCACTGTGCCAGCCCCCTCACCCGGGCGGTCGGGTCCCGCCGCTCGACCGCTTGCGAATCCCCGCGGGTTTGCGACAATGCCGAGCCCCACCCGGCCGGAAGCCGGAACGCACGCCCCGGATCGCGGTAGCCCCGGGTTTCCCCAGGCGCGACGCAGCGCCACCGAGACATGGAGGAGGAGCAGCGATGATCAACCTTGTGCCCAGCCAGGATCGGTCGAAGGCGGACGAGCCGGAGCCCGGCACCGTGAACGGGTTGATCCAGGCCCGCATCGACGGTCGCATCGGTCGCCGCGAGCTGATCCGCCGCGCCGCCGCCCTCGGCATCGCCGCTCCCGTCGTCGGCGTGATGCTCCACGCCACCTCGGACCTCGCCTTCGGCGCGCCGAACCCGGCGCGAGCCGCGGCCCAGACCGAGGGGACGATCCCCGCCAACGCGCCGACGGAACCGACGGGCGCGCCCCAGGAGGGGGGCGTTCTGACCACGGGCACCATCGAAGAGCCGGACACCCTCAACCCGTACGTCACCCAGCTCGTCACCGCCACCGACATCCTGACCGGGATCATGGACCCGCTGATGCGCTACGACAGCACGCAGCAGCTCCGACCGGCCCTTGCCGAGGGGTTCGAGATTTCCCCGGACGGTCTGACCTACACGTTCAGGCTGCGCCAGGGGGTCACCTTCCACAACGGCGACGCGTTCGGTGCCCAGGACGTGATCGACTCCTGGAAGATGATCATGAACCCCGACTTCGGCGCCTTCGACCAGCAGGGCTGGGAGAAGATCGTCGATATCACCTCGCCCGACCCGACGACGGTGGTGATGACGACCAAGGAGGTCTACGCCCCCTTCCTCTCCTACGTCGGCGGCTCGACCTACATCAGCCCGGTCAAGGAGCTGGCGAAGGGTCCCCAGGCGTTCAAGCAGGAATTCGGACGCGCGCCGGTCGGCACCGGGCCGATGACGTTCGTGGAGTGGCTGCCGAAGCAGCAGATCGTGGTCGAGAAGTTCCCCGGGTATTGGGGGGAGGCCGCGAAGCTCGATCGGGTCATCGTCCGCATTCTGCCCGACGACAACACCCAGCTCGTGCAGCTCCGCACCGGCGAGATCCAGATGGCCGCCGGCTCGGGGTCGATCAGCGCGACCCGGGTCGACGAGGCGCTCGGCCTGGAGGGGATCGCGCTCCTCGAGCACCCGACGCTCGGCTGGTCGCACCTCGACCTCAAGCACGTCGATTTCCTGCGCGCGACCAAGGTCCGCCAGGCGCTCGACTTTGCCACGCCGTCCAAGGACATCATCGAGAAGTTGCTCAAGGGGCGGGCGCTCCCGAGCGTCGCCGACCAAGCCCCCGGCACGTGGGCCTTCAACCCGAACATCCAGCCGCGCCCCTACGACCCGGAGCAGGCCAAGACGCTGCTGGCCGAGGTCGGGCTGACCCCCGGGGAGGAGGGCGTGCTGCAGGGCAAGGTGCCGACGACCGACCCGAACGTGCTGGACGGGGAGGTCAAGCCGTTCGAGATGGAGATCTGGGGCCTCGCCGGCGACTCGCAGACGCAGCAGATCGTCCAGGTCATCGCCCAGAGCTGGAACGCGATCGGGGTCAAGACCAGCCCGCAGTTCCAGGACGTCTCCACGATTTGGGGACCGGAAGGCTACCAGTTCAACGAGAAGATGACCGCGTGCCTCTACAGTTGGTTCAACTCCAACGACCCGGACGTCATGTTCTACTGGCACAGCTCCCAGATCCCCGATAGTCCGACCGGGACCGGCGGCAACCTGCCCGCCTACTTCAACCAGTACAACTTCCAGGCGGAGATCGACCGGCTCACCGCCGCCGGTGCCGCGGAGACGGACCAGGAGAAGCGGAAGCAGATCTACTTCCAGATCCAGGAGCTCCTCCACCAGGAGGTGCCGGTCATCTTCGTGTACTGGGGCAAGGCCTACCCGGCGGTCACGACCAAGCTCGGCGGGTTCTGGCCCAGCGCCTACAACCGGATGCTCTGGAACGTCCAGGAGTGGTACCTGACGCAGTAGGACGAGGGGAGCGGAGGGGGGAGCAACCGGACGGGGAGGAGCGGTGCCCCGTCCGGTGCGGCCGATCCCGGCAAGCCGGCGCCCGACGTCTTCGCCCTCCCTTCGCTCCCCGTCCTCCCTGGACCCCTTCGGAGGTGCGCGGTGTTGCGCTACACGGTGCGTCGGCTCCTCGGTGCCGTCCCGCTGCTGCTGGGCGTCGCCGTCATCTCGTTCGTCATCATGCAGCTGGCGCCGGGTGGGCCGGACGCGCTCTTTGCCCGCAACGGGCGGATGAGCCAGGAGCAGCTCGACGCCATCCGCCGCAACATGGGGCTGGACCGGCCGGTGCACGAGCAGTTGCTGGTCTGGCTCGGGAACCTGGCCCAGGGCGACCTCGGAACGTCGTACAGCCAGTTTCGGCCGGTGACGGCGGTGATCTGGGACGTCTTCCCGAACACCGTCCTCTTGATGGCGGCCGGTCTCGGCCTGTCGCTCGTCTTCTCCCTCGCCTTCGGCATCCTGGCCGCCCGCCGCCAGTACGGCTTCGTCGACAATCTCACGTCGTTCGTCAGCTACTTCGGGCTGGCGATGCCGGTCTTCTGGTTCGGGCTGATGCTGCAGCTCCTCTTCGCCGTCCGCCTCGGCTGGCTCCCCTCGGCCGGCAAGTACGCGGCGCAGGGCGGCGGCGACGTGTGGGACCTGCTCAAGCACCTGGTCCTCCCCGCCTTCACCATCGCCATCGGCAGCATCGCCGCCTGGAGTCGCTACGTCCGCTCCTCCACCCTGGAGGAAGCGGGCCAGGACTACGTGCGGACCGCGCGGGCGAAGGGGGTTCGGGAGCGCCAGGTCGTCGCCGGCCACGTCCTCCGGAACGCGCTGATCCCGCTGGTGACGGTGGTGGGGATCGACGTCCCGCTCTACCTGACCGGCGCCGTCCTGACCGAGACGATCTTCTCCTGGCCCGGCATGGGCCGCCTCTTCTTCGACTCCCTCACCACCCGTGATTACCCGGTGCTGATGGGCACCCTCGTCCTCGGCGCCGTCCTGATCATCCTTGGCAACCTGGTCGCCGACATCCTCTACGGCCTGCTCGACCCGCGCATCAAGTACGGGTGATGGGCGGGCAGCGGGCGGCGGAGAGGAACGATGAACGGGGCGCACCGCCGTGTGCCCGCAGCGAAGGGGCGCCATGAGCCTGAACTCCGCGTCCGAGGCGCGAGCTGGACGCGCGCAAGCTGGGCCGACCGTGACGGGCGCGGAGGGGGGGGCGACGGCTGCCCTTCCCGCGACCAGGGCGCTCTTGCCCGAGTTCGGCGGACGGCCGGCGCGTGGCCCGCTCCAACTTGCCCTGCTTCGCCTCCGGCGCGCCAAGCTGGCGCTGATCGGACTGGCGGTGATCGCCATCCTGACCCTGGTCGCCGTTTTCGCCGACGCCGTCGCCCCCTACGGCCAGAACGAGATCGACCTCTTCAGCATCACCGCCAGCCCCTCCTCGGCCCACTGGCTGGGGACCGACGAGCTCGGGCGGGACGAGCTCAGCCGATTGATCTACGGCGGCCGCGTCTCGCTGCTGGTCGGTGTCGCCGCCGCCCTGGTCTCCACCGCGATCGGCATCGTCGTCGGGGCGGTGGCCGGCTATTACGGGGGGTGGGTCGACGCGACCCTGATGCGCCTGATCGACCTCGTCCTCGCCTTCCCGGCGATCTTTCTGCTGCTGATCGTCTTCGCCCTCCGCGGCGGCTCCGTCCTCAGCGTGATCCTCTTCCTCGGCCTCTTCGGCTGGATGTGGCTGGCCCGGATCATTCGCGGCCAGATCCTCGCCCTCAAAGCGCGGGAGTTCATCGAGGCGGCCCGCGCCGTCGGCGTCCCGGACGGGCGGCTGATCGTCCGCCACCTGCTGCCGAACGTGGTCGCCGCGATCATCGTCTCGACGACCCTGAGCATCGCGACCTACATGCTGGCCGAGGCGACGCTCTCCTTTCTCGGCTTCGGCGTTCCCCCCGAGACTCCGACCTGGGGCAACATGCTGAACGCTGCCCGCCCCAACTACACGACCCATCCGCTGCTGGCGATCGCCCCCGGCTTGACCCTGACCGCCGCCGTCCTGGCCATCAACTTCGTCGGCGACGGCCTCCGCGACGCCTTCGATCCCAGGGGCGGGCGGTAGTGGGTATCCCCTGCTCCGCTACCGACCCCGCCCGAGGCCGTCGTTCTCCCGCATGATCGGGACGCCGTGGACGCGGTCGACCATGTGGTAGTGGCGGAGGACGGCCGCCCAGAACGCCTTGCCGTTGTCGGGGTAGGGGGCGCGCTCGGTCGTGCCGACGACGAAGCGCGGCCGGTCGGGGCCGGCGATCAACTGGAGGAGGTCGCCGTAGCTGCCGGGGATCGCCTTCAGCTCGGCGTCGTAGAGGTACCGGTAGGCGGCGGGGCGGTCCGCCAGGTAGTAGATCGCCGGGTTGTCGTAGCCGACGAAGATCGTAGCGTCCGCCGGCGCGTGCTGCCGCAGGTAGGCCGCCACCTCGTCCTGGCTCGGGTAGTTCGGCTGCCCGAAGACCGCCAGGCTGATCGCGTCGGCGCTCCCGCGCGCCGCGACCCCGTACGGGCTGAGGAGGGCGACGATCGCCAGCGTCGCCAGGCCCCGACGCTGAGCCGTCGCCAGCCGCGCCCAGGCGCCGACCAGGAGTCGCGCCAGCCAGATCGCGAACGGGGCGGCGACCTGGATCAGGTAGTGCGGCCACCAATCGCCGCCGACCGCGACCCCCGCCAGCGAGGCGAGCAGCCAGAGTCCGAGCAGGGTATCCCCGGGCTCTAGCGTCCCCCGGCGGAGCCCTCCCCAGGAGACGATGCCGAGCCGGCCGGCGCCGGTCAGGCGGCGCGGCGCGGCGCCTCCTCCGAGCAGCGGCCGCGGCAGACCGCCGCGGCCGGCGACGGCCGCCAGCGCCGCCAGGGCGAGGAGCGGCCAACAGCGGACGAGGAGCATGGCGATCGAGACGGCCTGGTGGCCCAGCCCGGCCGTCGCCCCGCTCTGGGAGGTCAGACGGTAGGTGACGGCGGCGAAGACGAACGCGTCCCAGCCGAGCCACCAGCCGTGGATCAGCACCGGCGCCAGCGCCGCCGCGAACCCGGCCAGCAGCCAGCCTTCCCGCCGCAGCGCGCTTCGGCCGTCGGCGGCGAGCAACCAGACGAAGGCGAGGCCGACCCCGAGCATGACGACGCCGGAGGGCTTCAGCAGCGTCGCTGCCCCGGCGAGCGCCCCGGTCCCGAGGAGCGGCGCCCGGCCCCACCCGCCGCGCCCGGCCCGCACCAACAGCCAGGCAGCGCCGGCCGCCGGCAGCGCCATGAAGACCTCGGCGTTCGCGGTGAACCCCTCGATCGCCGGCGAGCCGGCGAGGAGCGCGAAGAGGAGCGCGGCGACGACCGCGACAACCCTCCCCCCCAGCGCCCCGGCCACCCGCCAAACGATCAGCAGCGTCGCCGCCGCCGTCAGCCCGGCCCCGAGCCGGAGCGCGGCGACGCCCGTCCCCAGCGTCTCGAAGATCAGCCCGTAGGCAACGAAGATCCCCTGCGGCCGGCTCACCCAGAGGTCGTGGTAGAGCCGTCCTTCGCCCGCCAGCCAGCGCTTGGCGACGTAGGCGTAGCCCCCCTCGTCCGAGATCATCGGCAGCCCGAGGAACGGCACGCGGACGAGCAGGCTCAGGCCGAGCGCGAGGAGAAGCCAGACCCCGACCGGCCACGCCCCGGGCGCCGAGACCCGGCGCCGAAGGCGACCGATCGCGGGGCGTTCGGCCGTCGACACATTCACGTCAGCACGCCCCCAGCGATCCGATCCGGCCGCGGCCGCGATCCCGTCGTGACACCCCGTGCGCGACCGTTGCCTTGCCGTCCCCGGCGAAGGGCATCACGAAAGGATAACGATTCGGGGCGACCGTGCCGACCCGCGCCGGGCGGCCGCGCCCTAGAGCCGGCCGAATACCACCGCCGTACACTTGGCGCCGCGGCGAGAGACGACACGGAGGGGGACGATCCGATGGAAGCGACGATGCGCGGCGTGCGCCTGCCCGGTGGGCGACGGGTGACGATGGGGGAGGTTCCCCGGCCGGACCCCGGCCACGGCCAGGTCCTGGTTCGGATGAAGGCCTCCTCCATCTGCGGCAGCGACATCCGGGCGATCTACCGGGAGCACCTGGGGCACGGCCCGGAGGCGTACCAGGGCGTAATCGCCGGCCACGAGCCGTGCGGCGAGGTCGTTGCCGTCGGTCCCGGCTGCGTCCGCGTGGGGGTCGGCGACCGGGTGGTCATCTACCACATCGCCGGCTGCGGCCGCTGCCACGACTGCCGCGAGGGGTACATGATCTCCTGCACCGCCCCCGCCCCCACCCGCGCCGGCTACGGCTGGCAGCGCGACGGCGGGCACGCGGATTTCCTGCTCGCCGAGGAGTCGACGTGCATCCCCCTCCCGGCCCCGCTGAGCTACGTCGACGGCGCCCTCGTCGCCTGCGGCTTCGGGACCGCCTACGAGGCACTGCGGCGGATGGGCGTCTCCGGCCGGGATCGGGTGCTCGTCACCGGCCTCGGGCCGGTCGGCCTTGCGATAGGCCTGTTGGCGAAGGCGATGGGCGCCTCGGCGGTGATCGGGACCGACGTCTCCGCGCCCCGCCGTGCGTTGGCCGAGCGGATCGGCGCCGTCGACCACGCCCTCGCCGCCGACGAGGGGGCGCTGGAGCAGGTCAAGGGATTGACCGACGGCGAGGGATGCGAGGTCGCGGTCGACTGCTCCGGTGCCCCGGCCGCCCGCCTCCTGGCCCTCCAGGGGACGCGCCGATTCGGGCGCTGCGCGATGGTCGGGGAAGGGAACCGGATCGAGTTCGACGTCAGCCAGACGCTCATCCACCCCCAGATCACCCTCTACGGCTCCTGGGTGACGAGCGTCGGCCACATGGAGGAGTTGGTCGAGAAACTGGTCGCGTGGAATCTGAAGCCGGAGGTCACCGTCACCCACCGCTTCGGACTGGACCAGGCCGCCGAGGCGTACCGGATCGCCGACGAGGGGCAGTCGGGCAAGGTCGTGCTGGTCATGGAGTGAGGCGGATCGCTCGGCCCCGGCGTGCCCCTGGCCGACGCATGTTAAGCTCAGCGGGGCCGGGCTCGCCGGCTGGGCCGGTCGCTGGCATAACGCTTGCAACCCTGCGTTCGGGCGATCGCCGGTGTACGGCGAGGCGGAGGAGGCGTCGGAGGAGGAGGACCGCCGAGAGGAAGCGTCGCGTCCTGGGGCGCGCGCAAGGTTCTGACGTGGGCGGTGCGACCGCCGCGAAACCCGTCCCGGTTCCCGCGGGCCGCCGAAGCGGCCAGGAGGACATGGATGTCCCGACGATCCTTCACCATCACGGCCGTGCTGATGGTGCTCGTCCCGCTGCTGACGGCCATCGCCGGCCGCGGCGCCCTTGCCCAGGATGCGACGCCCGGCGCCTCGCCGATGGCATCACCTGGCGCGTCGCCGATGGCCTCGCCGGCCGCGCTTGAGCCCGATCCTTCGATCTCGGGCACGATCGACGTCGGCATGGTCGGTAACCCGCAGATGGTCGCCCTCCAGGGGCTGCTGCCGGAGTTCAACCGGCTCTACCCGAACGTCACGGTCAACATGACCGTGCTGCCGGAGAACGAGATCCGGCAGACGATCACCCAGGACATCACCAACCAGTCCGGGCAGTTCGATGTCGTCACGATCGGCCCGTTCGAGGTGCCCCTCTGGGCCGAGCAGGGCTGGTTGGAAGAGGTCGGCGAGGAAGCCGCCGCCGACCCGAACTACGCCTTCGACGACATCTTCCCGAGCATGCTCGCCGGCCTCACCTACGAGGAAGGCGTCTACGCGCTGCCGTTCTACGGCGAGAGCGGGATGACGTTCTACCGCAAGGATCTGTTCGAGGCGGCCGGCCTGGAGATGCCGGAGCGGCCGACCTGGGACCAGATCGCCGAGTTCGGCGCCGCGCTGCACGACCCGGACAACGGGGTCTACGGCGTCTGCCTGCGCGGCCTCCCCGGCTGGGGCGAGCAGGCGGCGATCGTGACCACGATGATCAACGCCTTCGGCGGCCGCTGGTACGACGAGGACTTCAACGCCCAGTTGGAGGACGAGGACTCGGCGGCGGCGATCCGCTTCTACGTCGACACCCTGCGCCAGTACGGCCCCCCGGGCGTCGAGCAGAACGGCTTCACCGAGACCGAGACCCTCTTCGTCCAGGGCCGATGCGCCCAGTGGTACGACGCGACCTCGGCCGCCGAGCTGATCACGTCGCCCCAAGAGAACCCGGAGTACGCCGACCAGGTCGGCTTCGCCTTCAGCCCGTCGAAGAAGCTGCCGACCGGCAACTGGCTTTGGAGCTGGAACTTCGCGATGGCGTCCAACTCCGACGCCAAGGACGCCGGCACCGCCTTCATGAAGTGGGCGACCTCCCGCAACTACATCCAGACCGTGGTTGCGGAGGAGGGCGGCTGGGGCCGCGCGCCGACCGGCTCGCGCGCCTCGGTCTACCAGGATCCGTCCTACCTCGCGATCGCGAGCGGCTTCGCCGACATCGTGATCGACTCGATCAACGAGGCGAACCCGAACGAGCCGACGGAAGAGCCGGTGCCGTACACCGGCGGTCAGTTCGTCCGCATCCCCGAGTTCACGTCGCTCGGGAACGACGCCAGCCAGGAATGGGCCGCGGCCCTCGTCGGTGACCAGTCGGTCGACGACGCGATCTCGGCGGCCAACGAGCTGGCCAACCAGGTCGCGATCGACGCCGGCTACCAGGAGTAACCGGCGCGGCGGTCAGGACACGAGGGGGGTCGGGGCCTGATGCCTCGGCCCCCCTCGTCTTCCCTTGCAACGGACGGGGCACCGGAGACCCCGTCGATCACCCGGTGAGGAGTCCCCCATGGCGGTTGCCCAATCCCGCGTCCGGCCCGCGGCGGGCCGGCAAGCCGGTCCTTCCCTGCTCCATCGCCTGGGCCACCAGCCGCTGGGCCGGCTCCTGGTACTGCCCGCGATCATCTATGCCGTTATCGTCACGCAGGCACCTTTTATCCTTACCATCTGGTATAGCCTCCAGCGCTGGAATCTGCAGCGGCCCGAGCGCCGCGGTTTCGCCGGTCTCGACAACTACCGGACGCTCTTGACGCGCGATCCGTCGTTCCGCGAAGCGATCCTCAACACGTTCCTCTTTGTCGTCGGGGCCGTCCTCCTGTCGCTGCTGCTCGGGCTCTTCTACGCCGAGCTGGTCAACCGGAAATTCCCCGGCCGTGGCATCGTCCGCACGCTGCTGATCACCCCCTTCCTGATCATGCCGGTCGCCGCCGCGCTGACCTGGAAGAACATGATGCTCAATCCGATCTACGGAGTGGTCAACTGGGTGGCCCGCACCGCCCTCCCCGGCAATCCGTCCCCGAACTGGCTCGGCCACTTCCCGGAGCCGTCGATCGTTGGCGTCCTCGTCTGGCGGTGGGCGCCGTTCATGATGCTGATCCTGCTGGCGGGGATGCAGTCGATCAGCGAGGAGGTGCGCGAGGCGGTCCGCGTCGACGGCGCGACCGCCTGGCAGGAGTTCCGCGACATCACGATGCCGCACCTCTCCCGGTTCATGCAGCTTGGCGGTCTGCTCGGCACCGTCTTCATCGTCCAAGAGGTCGATCCGCTCTACATGATGACCAAGGGCGGGCCGGGCAACGCGACAACAACGCTGCCCTATCTCGTCTACCGGAAGGCGATCGAAGGGTCCAACGTCGGGCTGGGGGCCGCGCTCGGGGTGATCGTGGTCCTGCTGTCGATCGTTGTCATCACCCTGTTGCTGCGGGCGCTCGACCGCATGATGCGAGGGGTCTAGGCCATGGCGGTAGCAACAACGGCACGTCCCGTCGTCCGGCAGCCGGCGCGGTTCGCGATTCGGCGGCGCGGCGCGAACAAGGAGCAGGCGTCGGCGCTCTGGACGGTCGTCGCCTGGGGGGTGGGGCTGCTCGCCTTCTTCCCGGTGCTCTACATGTTCCTGACCGCGTTCAAGACCGAGACGGCGGCGGTCTCCCTGCCGCCGCGGCTGATCTTCCAGCCGACGCTGGAGCAGTTCCGGACGGTCCTGAGCGGCGACTTTCTCCCCTTCTTCCGCAACTCGGCCATCGCCTCGCTCGTCTCGACGGCGCTGGTGATGCTCCTGGCCGTCCCCGCCGCCTATGCGCTGGCGCTGCGGCCGCCGAAGAAGTGGAAGGACATCCTCTTCTTCTTCATCTCGACCCGGTTCATGCCGGCGGCGGGCGTGATCGTGCCGCTCTACATCATCTTCCGCGAGGCGGGGCTGCTCGGCACGATGCGGGGGCTGATCATCCTCTACACCGCCATGAACCTGCCGATCGCGATCTGGATGCTCCGCTCCTTCTTCGAGGAGGTGCCGAAGGACGTGCTCGACGCGGCGGAGGTCGACGGCGCCAACGTGATGCGGCTGATGACCGAGATCCTGCTGCCGATGATCGCGCCCGGGATCGCGGCCACGATCTTCATCTCGATCATCTTCGCCTGGAACGAGTTCTTCTTCGCCGTCAGCCTGGCCGCCGCCGGCACGGCGACGGTGCCGATCTTCATGGTCAAGTTCGTCACCAGCGAGGGGCTCTTCTGGGCCAAGCTCGCCGCCTCCAGCACCCTCGCCGTCCTCCCGATCGTGCTGCTCGGCTGGGTCGCCCAGCGCCAGCTGGTCCGCGGCCTCTCGATGGGGGCGGTCAAGTAAGGGGGCACGCTACAGATCGACCGCGCAGACCCACGGCGCGCGTGCCACGCCCCCTATGAGGCGGGGATGGAACCTAGTAAGATCACGTCTACGTGATGCTTCATAGGCTTTCAACCTTTGCCCTCAGGGGGGTGTGCCATGCGTGCGGTGATCGTCGAGAAGCCGGGCGTCGTCCGCGTTGACGACGTGCCGGAGCCGGAGCCGGCGGCGGACGAGGCGATCGTCCGCGTCGGCGCCTGCGGCCTGTGCGGCACCGACGTCCACATCATCGACGGCGAGTTCCCGCTGACCCGCTACCCGATTATCCCCGGCCACGAGTTCGCGGGGGAGGTGGTCGCCGTCGGCGAGGCGGTGATCGAGATCAAGGTCGGCGACCGGGTCGGGGTCGACCCGACGATCAACTGCGGGGCGTGCTACTTCTGCCAGCGGGGGCAGGGGAACCTCTGCGAGCGGCTGAACTCGATCGGCGTCGTCGCCCGGCCCGGCGGCTTCGCCGAGTGCGTGGCGGTGCCGGAGCGGACGCTCTACAAGCTGCCCGACGGGATGTCGTTCGCCGACGGCGCCCTGATCGAGCCGCTCTCCTGCGTCGTCCGCGGCGTCCACCGCCTCCAGCCGCAGGTCGGGGAGAGCTACCTCATCTACGGCGCCGGGCCGATCGGCCTGCTCAACGCCCAGATGGCCCGCTACAACGGCGCCGGTCTGGTCGCCGTGATCGACATCAACCCGAGCCGCCTGGCGCGCGCCCGCCAGTTCGGCTTCGAGGTCGTCGGCGCTTCGCTCGACGAGGTCCGGGAGCGCGCCCCGCGCGGCTTCGACAACGTGATCGAGGCGACCGGGGTGACCAAGGTGGCGGAGATCGCGATCGACGCCGTCAAGCGCCGCGGCAAGCTGCTGCTGTTCGGCGTCTGCCCCCCGGGCGAGAAGGCGTGCTACGACGCCTTCAAGATCTACAACGAGGAGATCACGATCCTCGGCAGCATGGCCGTTCTCAACTCCTACGGCCCCGCGATCGACGTCCTCAACGCCGGTGCCGTCGACACCGAGGCGATGGTGACGCACACGCTGCCGATCGAGGAGTTCCCGCGGGCGGTGGAGCTGTTCCGGAGCGGCGCGGGGCTGAAGATCCAGATCGCGCCGAACGGCTCGGCGGCGTCGTAGGCGCCGCCGTTGCCGGATCTGGTGGGTAAGGGCGGACCGACTGGTTCGCCCTGCTCGCGTCCATTCGCGCGCTGTGGCGGCAAGGGGGTCGTGCGAAATCGGGAGACCGCGTGCGCCTCCGTCGGGTCGCCCGGGGTCAAAGGCCGTGGTCTGCGCCGGCGACGCTCCCTAAGGGGGGCTGCACGCGGACCGGAAAGCGTGGGTGACGGCAGTCCCTAGCTTCCCCCAGCGGCGCGCTCCCGGACGGACACCGCGTCCCACCGACCGCCTTTCGGCCCGTGCTCCTCGATCAGCCCGAACAGCACCCTCAGCATCGCCGCCTCCCCCGCCGCCCGCGCCGCCGCCTTCTCCGCCTCGACCAGGGCGACGTGGGAGCCCTCGCGCGGGTTGTCAAAGACGGAGAGGACGGCGACGCGGCGCATCCCGAAGTGCTCGGCGACGGCGAAGGCGGCCGCCGTCTCCATGTCGGCGGCGAGATACCCCTCCCCGTGCCATTGGGCAATCTCCGCCGCGCCCTCCGCCAGCAGCGCCGCCGTGGTCCAGATCGGGCCGGCGTGGACCGGCACGCCGAGGTCCGGCAGGGCCGTGACTCGCGAGACCAGGTCCGGTGTCGCCGCGACCCGATTCCGGCCCGGTAGATAGCAGTGGGAGGCGCCGTCGCCGCAGCCTGCCTCGGTCGCGACAACGAGGTCACCGGCCCCGATCCCGTCGCCGAGGGCGCCGCAGACGCCCATCTGGATGACCAACTCCGTGCCTAACACGCCGAAGACGTGGGCGATCTCGGAGGCCATCGGCCCGCCGTAGACGGAGGCGTACCCGACGTCGATCCCGCGGTGGCGGCCGATGAAGACGTCCTCGAAGAGCGCGTTCGGCGACCCGACCTCCCGCACGTCGTCGAAGCGCGCCGCGTAGCCGACGTAGTGCCGCCGCAGGTTCCGTGTGCCCCGCAGGATCAGCACCGGCGGGATGCGGTCCTCGGCCAGGTCCAGGAACCCGATCCAGTCGCTCCGCGTCAGATCCTTGAGCACGTCCCCCGCTCCTCCTCCGCCTGCTCCGCGCCGGCATGTACCCCGACTGCGAACGCTTCTCCCGGCCTTCCGGCGCGGCGCCGGCTCCCCCTGCGCGAGGATACAGACCTCGCGCCGAACCCACGAAGCCCATCCCGGGGCTGAGAGCGGACAGGACACTAACGCCGAAGAGGTGCTCTAGGTGGCCCTCGACGGGGGAGGCGAGGGTCGGTTCGCGCGCTCGCGAGCCGGCGGTAGGAGGCGGAGCGAACCATCCGGTGGGGCGCTACCCCTGCGCGAACGGGCTCTGCACGACGCAGAACTCGTTGCCGTCGAGGTCGGCCATCACGACGTGGTCGTGGCCCTCCTCGTACTGCCATGGCAGGCGCGTCGCGCCCAACCCTTCCAGGCGCGCCACCTCCCCTTCCCGGTCCGTGGCGTACAGGTCGAGGTGGACGCGGTTGCGGCCCCGCTTCGGCTCGTCCGAGTGCTGGAGGGAGAGGTTCGACCAGCGGCGCGCGGGGTCGGTCAGCACCGCGAACGTCTCGTCCGCGTCGCGCACGGTGTAGCCCAAGGCAGCCGTCCAGAAGGCGATGGCTCGCTCCAGGTCGGCGGTGTTGACGACGGTAGAGCCAACGAACAGTCCCATCCGCACCTCCCGGACACGACGGACGGCGCCGCGCATCAGACCGCTCGGCGGTCGGCCTCCCGCTCGTCCAGAAAGACGAGAACGTCGAGCCAGCCGGGCGAGTGCCCGAGCCGGGTTAGCAGCAAGGCCAGCTCGCTCCGGTGCTGCCCAGCGTGGGTCGCCTGGTGGACGAGGATCTGCCAGCGCGGGTAGGCGTTCGGCTCCCCCCGACTGTTGACATAGCGGACGATCTCGCCCAGGGCCGCCCCGTCGACGGCGACGACGTAGGGGTCCGTCTCGGCGTCGACCCGGTCCCACAGCGCCCGCAGCGCCGCGACGTCGGGGACGTCCTCGGGGTCGAGGACGGGCGGAGCCTCCCGCCCTTGGGCGCGGGCGAGCCAGGTCCGCTGGACGGCGACAACGTGGACGAAGGCGTTCCGGATCGATCCGAAGCTTGGGTGCTCGGCGTCGCGGAACCGCTCCGGGGGCAGGCGGGCCGCGGCGTCCAAGACGCGTCGGTTCGCCCACCGACCGTGAGCGTATAGGGTCCGCAGGTACCCAGGCTCCACGCTCCCTCCTCCCCGACGTCCCCCTCGGCCACGCGGCGCGTCCGCAACTCGATTCTCGCACGCCCGCCCGGCCGTCCCCTACCGCGCCAGCCGCCGCAGGCCGACCCCGACCGCGTCGACCGCCAGCACCAGCCCCACGTAGACCAGCAGCAGCAGCGCGACGTCCGTGTAGTGGAGGTAGCTCATCCGGAGCCGGAACTCGCGGCCCAGGCCGGCGGCACCGACGAAGCCGACCACGATCGTCGTCCGGATGATGACCTCCCATCGGTAGAGGAGGAAGGTCAGGAAGGAGGGCAGGGCGGACGGCAGCACCGCGTAGAGGAGGGCTTGCGCCCGGCTCGCGCCGGCGGCACGGACGGCGCGCAGCGGGCGCCGGTCCAGCCCCTCGACGACCTCGGCGCAGAGCTTGGCGAGGACGCCGAAGGTGTGGAGGCCGAGCGCCAGCGCCCCCGCCAGGATCCCCGGCGCGAGGACGAAGACGATCAGCAGCGCCCAGACCAGCTCCGGCACCGCCCGGGCGAAGACCCAGGACAGCCGCACCGCCGCGAAGAGGAGCTGCCCGCCCCATCCCCGCCTCCCCTCGACCGGCCGCGACCCGGCCATGGTCGTCAGGAGGGTGCCGACCGCCGCGAAGCCGATCGCCAGCACGCTCATCGCCAGCGTCTGCCACGCCAGCCGCCCTGCCTCCGCCCAGCCCGCCGCGTTGAGGAAAGCCGGCTCGTCCTCGTCCGCCCCGGCAAGCCGCCCCAGGAAGCGCCCCGCGTTCGCCAGCGTCTCGGCGGAGAGCAGTTCCCCGACGCCCGCGTTCTCCTCCGAGAGAACGAAGGCCCAGGAGGCGACCAGCAGCGCGGCGACCGCCCAAGCGGAGAGCCGGAGCACCCGGGAGCCGCGAGGAGGCGGCACGCTCGTCGTGCCGGCAAGCGTCCGCACCCCGGCAACCGCCTCCGCCTCCGCCTCCGCCGGCCGCGCCACGGTGGTCGCCGCCCCGTCCCCCCTCCCGACCGCGCTCACCGGATCAGGCCGACAGGCGACGCCGGACCGCGCCGCTCCACAGGTCGACCAGGACCACCAGCGCCACCAGGCAGCCGACGAAGGTCCAGACCTCCCGGAACCGGAGATCGTCGAGCGAAAGCTGGATCTGGTACCCCAACCCGCCGAGCCCGACGAAGCTCATGATCGCCGCCGAGCGGATGCCGCACTCCCAGCGGTAGAGCGCGTAGCCCACCATGTTCGCCCGGACCATCGGCAGCCGGCCGTAGAGCAGGACCTGCCACTCGCGGGCCCCCGCCGCCCGCAGCGCGCGGAGCGGTGCCGCCGGCACGTCGTCGAGCATGTCGGCCAGCACCCGGCCCAGGATGCCGGCGTACGGCAGCGCCAGCGCCAGGACCGCGACCCACGGCGAGAGCCCGATCGCGGCGACGAAGAGCCAAGCCCAGACCAGCTCGTGGATCGCCCGCAGCCCGCCCAGCCCAGCCCGGAAGGCGGTCGCCGAGACCGCCCGCACCCCCGGCCGCCGCGCCAGCACCCCCGACGCCAGCACCCCGGCCGGCACCGCCAGCGCGATCGCCAGCGAGACCCCGGCCGTCGCGTAGGCAAACGTCCGCCATGTCGCCGCCAGGGCGATGCGGAGCGTGCCCGCCGAGAGGTCCGGCCGCAGCAGCGCCCCCAGGATGCGGCCGATGACCGCCGCCCCGTTCGCGTGGACGAGCCCCGCCCCCCATGGCACCGCCGTCAGGCTCCAGCCGAAGGCACTGACGAGCAAGAGGGTCAGCAGCCCCCGACGGTGAAGGGGCGGCCGCCGTCGACTCCGCAGGGCCCGGATCCCGGGCGCCGTCGCACCGCTAGCCACGCGAGGCGATCCGACGGCGGAGCCGAGCGCACAGCGGCGCCCCCCTGCCAACCCGGTCGTGCGGGGGCGGGCCCGCGTGGCCGCCCGCTCCCCCAGCGGCCATGCCCAGCACCGAAACGCTCCGGTCCCCGACCGTCCTCCGCCTACGCGACCCCACGAGTCCCCGCGTCCTCCAGCGCGTACAGCGCCTCGATCTCCTCCGGCGTCACCGCCGCCGACGGCCGGTCGAACACCAAACGGCCCCGCCGCAGCGCGACGACGCGCGAGAAATGCCGGAGCGCCAGCGGCACCCCGTGCATGCTCGCCACCAGCGTCGTCCCCTCCTCGGCAACGATCCCGACCAGGAGCGCCAGCAGCGCCTCGGCCCGCGCGGGGTCGACCGCCGACACCGGCTCGTCGGCCAGGATCGCGCGCGGCCGTTGCAGCAGCAGCCGCGCCAGCGCCACCCGCTGCTGCTCGCCGCCGGAGAGGCGCTCCGTCCGCTCGTACAGCTTCTCCGGGATGCCGACCCGCGCCAGCGCCGTCCGCGCCAACTCCCGCTCCCGCGGCACGACCAGCGACGCGAGCGACCGGGCGAAGCCCCACTCCCCGAGCCGCCCCGCCAGCACGTTGTGGACGACCGCCAGCGAGGGCACCAGGTCGAACCCCTGCGGCATGATCCCGACCAGCCGCGCCAGCTCCCGCCCCGGCCGCAACCCCTCCGCTGGACGGCCGGCGATGCTGAGGCGCCCGGCGTCCGGCGGGAAGGCCGCCGCCAGCAGATTCAGCAGCGTCGTTTTGCCGCCGCCGCTCGGCCCCATCAGCGCCACCCGCTCCCCCGGCGCGATGGTCAGGGTCAGCGGTGCCAGCGCCTCCAGCGGGCCGTACCGCTTGGCGACGCCCTCCAGGGCGAACATGGCCGGTGCGCCCTGCGAGGCGCTCGGCGGGTGGACGCCGGCGATACCGCGGTTCAGCGGAGGATCCCGATCTGCTCGGCGACCGCGCGGATCGCGTCGTAATTCGCGTTCTCGGTCGGGACGAAGCGATCGGTCTGGAAGAGCTCGAGGATCGCCGCCTGCTCCGGCCCCATCTCCAGGATTGCGGCCGTCACGGCGTCGGTGGCGCCCGGACCGAAGGACGCGTCGACGTCCCCCCGGATCGTCCAGTTGTAGTCAAAGAAGGCGGGAGAGGTGAGGAAGTCGCGGACCCTGGTCGTGTCGACCGCCCCTTCCGCCACCCGCTGCTCCCAGACCGCCTCGTTGACGACGCCGGCCTGGAATGCGCCCCCCTCGACCAACGCGATCGTCTTGTCGTGGGAGCCTGAGTAGTTCGGCAGACCGGCGAAGTCGGTGTCCGGGTCGATCCCCGCCTCGCCCAGGAAGTAGCGGGGCATGACGTGGCCGGAGGTCGAGCTCTCGCTGCCGAAGCTGAAGGAGAGCCCTCGGAGGTCGGCCAGCTCGTCGACGTCGAGGTCCGCCCGGACGATGAAGCGGGAGTGGAAGTCGGCGTCGCGCGGACGCTGGGCGAAGGCGACGGCGTCCGGCACCGCCTCCCGCGCCTGGACCCCGGTCAGGCCACCGAACCAGGCGAGCCGGACGTCCCCCCGCTCGAAGGCGGTCACCAACGCCGCGTAGTCGACCATCGGCACGTACG
>CADCWL010000217.1 GCA_902806405.1 uncultured Thermomicrobiales bacterium
TCACGCCGGCGCCAACCCCAACCAGCCCGGTCCCGGCCGTGACCGCGCACAATCCGGCCTCGCCGACACCCACGGTTTCCTCGACCAGTCCGGCCACGTCCGTGCCCCCAACTGCCGCTTCCGGCCCGCCAACCGCCGTGCCGCCGGACCCGACCGTGACGGCAGTGCCACCAACCCCTGTCCCTGCCCCCACCCCGGCGCCGACTCCCGAGCCGACCCCGGCGCCGTCCCCGGAACCGGCGCCGTCCCCGGAACCCACGCCCGAGCCGGTGGTCGAGGCGCCCGTCGCGGAGCCGACCCCGGCGCCGGTCATCGTGATCGTTACCCCGAGGCCCGCCCCGCCGCTCTCCTTGCCGCTGCCGCCCCCCCCACCTCCGGTGCCGACACCGACGTTCCGGCCGACCGATCGGGTCGGTACGGTGCTGTCGGTAAACTTGAGGACCGGTCCCGGAGCCGAGTTCCCCTCGCAGGGGCTCCTCCCCACCGGTACGCTCCTCTCGGCGACGGGCGAAACCGTTACGGTTCGCGGGGTCCTCTGGCGGCGCTTCGCCTTGCAGGACGGCCGCAACGGCTGGGTGCGCGACCTCGATACCCTGCCGGTCAGGCGGTAGGATATCTTTCGATCGCCGTCCGTCCGATCGCACCCCTCTCCGGCCGGTTGCCGGATCGGGCCGACGGCTGGGCCGGTGGGCGCGCCCGCTTCCCTCTGGCCGATGCGCTCATCCCTCCCCGGCGTCGTCACCCGGGAGCAGGACCACCTTGCCGGTCACCGCGCCGGCGTCCAGGAGCGCCAGCGCCTCGGTCGCGCGCACCAGCGGCAGCCGCCGGGCGACGTGCGCCTCGATCTCCCCCGCGGCGAGGAGTGCCAGCACCGTCGCCAGATCCTCCCGAAAATGCTTGGGCCAGCGCTGGACGAAGTAGAAGGTTGCGCGGCGGCCGTTCGGCAGGAGGTTCCAGAGCAGGATGCGGCCGACGATCGGGAGGTAGGGCCGCAGCCGGTGCCCCGTCCCGTGCAGCGTCGACGCCGAGCCGTAGGAAACGAGCACACCGCCCCGGCCGAGCATCCGCCACGAGTCGACCAGCCCTGGCCCGCCGACGTGGTCGAAGACCGCCGCCACGCCCCGCGGGGCGAGCGCGCGAACCTGGGCGGGGACGTCTCCGGCGCGGTAGTCGATCGGGGTGGCGCCGAGTGCGCGCACCGCGTCGTGCTTGGCGGCGGAGGCGGTGCCGATCACCGCCGCGCCGGCCCGCCGGGCGAGCTGCACGAGGAGGGTGCCGACGCCCCCCGCCGCGCCGTGCACCACTACCGTCTGCCCCGGGCGCACCCGCGCCGAGCGATGGACCATCTGCCAGGCAGTCACCCCGTTGGTCACGGCTGCCACCGCCTCCGCCGATTCGAGCCCGGCGGGAACCGGCGCGAGGGTCGCCGTGGGCAGCGCGACGCGCTCGGCCCAGGCGCCGGTCTGCGTCAGCGCGGCGACTCGCCGCCCCACCAGCGCCGCGTCGGCGCCCGCGCCGACCGCCTCCACCGTACCGACCAGGTCGTAACCCGGGACGAAGGGGAAGCGCGGCTGCATGAAGTAGCGACCCCGCAGCATCTGCACCTCGGCGAAGGAGACGCCCGCCGCCTCGACGCGGACGACTGCCCCCCCCGCCGCCGGGCGGGGCGCGGGCCGGTGCACGGTTTGCAGCACCTCCGGCCCCCCCATGCGCGGCATCACGATCGCCAGGTCGTCCGTACCCGGGTCACTGCTCGCTCCCATCATCGCCGAACCCCCGCCTCCCTGCACGTTCGCCACGTCCCGTTGCCCCGGTTCCACGACAGCCATCGTCTCCTCCAGTCGCTACAAGATTATCGAACAAAGTTCGGTGGCGAGAAATCAGTGGCGGTGTCCCTAGCCGCTCCGCCATGCCACGAGGGCGTCCCGGGCGGCCTCCTCTACCAGCCGCGCCGCCTCCTCCCGGCCGCCCGCGATCCGCCCGGCCATCAGGAGCGCCACCAGGCCGTGCATGGTCGCCCACAGCAGCGTCACCTTCCCCAAGATGTCGTCCGGCTCCCGGCCGTGCCGCCGCAGGATCGCCTCGATCACCTTGCCCACCGCGTCGGCGATCTTGAGCCCCTCCTCCTGCGCCGCGGCCGCGGGGAGCGCTGCCCCACCCAGGCTGTACATCACCTGGTACAGGTCGGGGGCGCCGACGGCGAAGTCCAGCCAAGCGCGGGCCATACCGAGCAAGGCCTCCTTGGGTCCGCTCGCGGCCCTCGCGGCGGCCTCGACGGCTTCGAGTTGCTCGGCGTAACCCATCCGCATGAGCTCCAGGAGGATCTCGTCCTTGGACCCGAAGTGCTCGTAGATCACGGGCGGGCTGTACTCGATGCGCCCGGCGATCTTGCGGATGGTCACCGACCGCCAGCCCTCACCCGAGGCGATCTCGCGCGCGGCGGCTAGGATCCCCTCCCCAACCGCGCGCCGCTGCCGCTCCTTGCGCTCCACGATCCCCATCGCGCCACCCCTCCATCTATCTACGATCAGGATTCTAACATAGTTCGGGAGCACTGTCAAGGGGGTGGTTCCGGAATCGGTCCGGGGGAGCCGGCGGCGCGCGGGCGGGTTCGACACCCCGGTTAGCGGGGTGGCGCAAGACGAGGGCCGGCGCGCCGATCGGGCGTGCCGGCCCCGGGCGTGAACGGGGCCCGCCGCCGGGACCGCGTCGTTGCGCTCGGCGCGGTCCGTCCACGGTCGTTGCCCTAGCCGGGCGCGCCGCCGATCCGTCGCCGTGCCGCGTCGATGGCGTCGCGGTCGCGCAACGCGGCAATCTCCGTGCGGAACTCCTCCGACTCGCCCGGCGCGAGGGTGCGCAGGGCGCCGGCCTCGCGCGTCGCGTGCCGGCCGCCCGGCTGGACGTTGGTCGGCTCAAGTCCCATCACGTACTCCCCCGGCAGGAGGTGGCGCCACTGCCAGAGGAGGGGAAAGGAGCGTGCGCTGTAGCGGATCGCGACGCCGATCCCCCGCCCCCCATCGAACGACCGGTTGACCAGCGCCAGACCGACGGTGTCGTCCGGACCCGGCGGCGGCTCGTGGAGGAAGAATTGGCGCGCCGCGCCCGGCGCCGCGCCGCCGCGATCCTCCGGTTCGTCCGGCGTCGAGCGGGTGCCCGGCGGGAGGAGGAGCTCGCTCTCCTCCGCCAGCACCGGGAAGCCGAAATTGAGGTGGTGGAGGAGGAGCACCGGCTCGGGCCGATAGCCCTCGTTGGTCACCGTGTCGGTAACCGACAGGGCGTCCGAGCCGAGGCGCGTCTCGATCCGCCGCCGCAGCAGCAGGTTCTCGCCGTCGAGGGTCGCCTGGCGCACGCGTCCCTCGACCGTAAGGTGATAGTCGTCTCCGTGCCACGCGCCGTCGTAGCGCACGTGGGTCGCGGGGAGGTGGTTGACGCGCCCGTGCAGCGGGTACGCCCGGCCCTCGTCCACATGCGGGTTGCCGACGTTGTCCAGCCCGCAGGTGGCGAGGAGCCCGCCGCCGAAGGTGCGCTCCCAGCCGCGCCCTTCGAGCTCGTGACGAGCGGGGTGGACCACCCCCATCGCCGAGCGCCAGGCGAGCGGCACGCCGTTGAGGCGCGCCTCGCCGATGTCCAGGCCGCGCTCGGGCAAGACGGTGAAGGCCAGGCCACTCCCCGTCTGGACCTCCAGCGTCCGCACGCCCCGCTCGGCTCCATCGGTCCGCTCGCCGGGGATGATCCCCGCCAGTTGTTCCATCGCCCCGACGTAGCGCCGCAACTCGTCCGCGCCCCAGTCCCGCCCGTAGAGCCTGACCATCCGCCCACCCCCTCGCGCCCCGTGCTCCGCTCGCGCGCCCGTCGCGCGCCTCTATCTTACGCCAGCGGGGGCGCGGGCGAGGACGAGGAAAAAAGACGGATTCGCCACAGAGATCACAGAGGTCACGGAGATGATGCGCGTTATTTCGTTCTCCGTGACCCCTCTGTGGTCTTCTCTGTTGGCGCCGGTGCCCAGCACAGGATCTCTGTGATCTCTGTGGTGAATCCGTCCCCCCTCTCCGCGTCCTCCGCGCCCCCCTCAGCGTCTACGCGGTGAACCTGTCGCGCACTGATGTGGCGCACGGTGTTAACCGGGCAGCGCCCGGCGACGAGGGGGGCTGGTGGGGTCGCGCCTATCCCACCAGCGGCAGGACATCGCGCGCGAGGATGCGCAGGCCGTCGAGGTCGTCCACGACGACGAACTGGGCCATGATCTCCTCGATCCCGGCCTCGGCATAGGCACGGAGTTGCGCCGCGACCTCGTCGGGCGTGCCGACGATCGCCTTCGAGCGCGTGCGCAGCTGTTCGAGCAACGAGCCCAGCGGCAAGTCTCGATTCGCGGGCGCCTGGCGCACGCCGCGCAGCCGCGCCTCGTACTCCGCCTCGTCCCGCCCGCAATAAATCGCCTTCATCATCGTGCGCTTTACGTCGCCGGGCCGCCGGCCTTCGCGCGCGATCAGGTCGTCAAGGTGGGCATTCCGCTCGCGCACCTCGTCCGCCCCCATGCCCGCGGCGTTCCAGGAATCGGCGTAGCGCGCCACCAGCGGCAGGGTCCGCTTCGGCCCGCTCCCGCCGATCATCACCGGCGTCGGTCGCGCGGGGCGCGGCAGGAGGGTCGCCCCCTGCAACCGGTAGAACCGCCCCGCGAACGACTGGGGCTCGTCGCCGCGAATGAGGCCCGTGATCACCTCCAGCGCCTCGGTGAAGCGGGCGACCCGCTCCGGCCGGTCCCCCAGCGGGTAGCCGAACATGGCGTGCTCGCGCTCGTTCCAGCCCGCGCCGACGCCGAGGACGAAGCGCCCGTTCGAGAGGTCGTCGATCGCCATCGCCTGCCGGGCGAGCATCACCGGGTCGCGCCACGAGACCGGCGTGACGAGCGTCCCGAGCGCCATCCGGGTGCTGTGCGACGCGGCATAGGTCATCGCCGTCATCACCTCCAGCGAGGCAAAGTCCGGCGGCGCGGCGTTGGCGAAGTGGTCGCAGCAGTAGAGCCCCGCGAAGCCGAGCCCCTCGACCTCGTTGACGAGCGCCGCCCACAGCGGCCAGGTCAGCCCCTGGGCCCCCTCGATCTGCACGGACAGTTGCACGATATGCCCTCCTCCCTCGCCGCACCGCGATGACGGGCGCGCGAACGGCCCCTATCATAGCCGAGGCCCGCCGGCGCCGCTTGGGGAGCGGCGGGGGGCATTTGGCTGTACCATAGCCGGGCAAGGCGCTTCGCAGGGGGAGTTGGGCGGTGCACCGCCCCCGCCCCGGAAAGGACGGATGGGGGATGACGACAACCGTGGCCTGGAGCAACTGGTCCGGCAGCGTCCGCTGCGAGCCGCGGCGGCTGGCGCGGCCGGAGGACGAGGCCGCGATCGTCGCGCTCGTCGCGGGCCTGGCGGGCGACAGGAGCACGCCCTTGCGCCCGGCCGGCACGGGGCACTCGTTTGTGCCGCTCTGCGCGACCGATGGTGTGCTCCTGTCGCTCGACCGGCTGCAAGGCATCATCGACGTCGACCCTGCGCGGCAGGAGGCGACGGTCTGGGCGGGGACGGAGTTGCACGGGCTCGGCGCGCCCCTCCTGGCCGCGGGGCTGGCACTCGAAAACATGGGCGATATCGACCGCCAGTCGCTCGCCGGGGCGGTCGGCACCGGGACGCACGGCACGGGGCGGACTCTCGGCAGCATCGCCACGCAGGTGGTCGGGCTGCGCCTCGTGCTGGCCTCCGGCGAGACCCTCGATTGCTCGGCGGAGCAGGAGCCGGAGATCTTCGCGGCGGCGCGCCTCTCCCTCGGCGCGCTGGGCGTCGTCACCCGGGTGACGCTGCGCTTGCTGCCGGCCTACCGCTTGCACGAGCGCACCTGGGCCGCCTCCTTCGACGAGTGCCTGGCGGGGCTGGCGGCGCTGATCGAGGCCAACCGGCACTTCGAGTTCTTCTGGAGCCCGCGCGAGGATGCCTGTGCGATGAAGGCGCTCAATCCGACGACCGCGGCGGCGCTCGAAGGGCCGGCCGAGCCGCCCGCCGCCCCTGGCCGGCTCGCGCGCTACCTCGGCCCCGAGCGGGTCGACTGGAGCCATCGCATCTTCCCCTCCGAGCGGACGCTGCGGTTCAACGAGCTGGAGTTCGCGGTGCCGGCGGCGAACGGGCCCGACTGCCTGCGCGAGCTGCGGAGCCTGATGCAGAGCCGCCACCCGGAGGTGGCCTGGCCGATCGAGTACCGGACCCAGCGCGCCGATGACATCCCGCTCAGCCCGGCCTATGGCCGGGAGACGGTGACGATCTCGCTCCACCAGGCGCACGACCGGCCCCATGAAGCGTTCTTCGCCGACGCCGAGGCGATCTTCCGCAACCACCGGGGCCGGCCGCACTGGGGCAAGATGCACCGGTACGACGCGCGCGACCTCCGCGCGGCCTACCCACACTGGGACCAGTTCGGGGCGGCGCGGCGGCGGGTGGACCCGGACGGCCGCTGGCTCAATCCGTACCTGCGCCGCCTGATGCTGGAGTAATCCCGCTCCCGGCGCCGGTCGGCGGGGCGATGGCGCGGCGACACGCCCTACGGGAGTGGCGCGCCGCTCGTCCCGCCCCCCTGCTCCGCGAGCCAGCGGGCGCAGAGTGTTGTCCAGCTCCCGACGACCGGGTTGCCGGCCGCCAGGCCCAGGCCATGCCGGCCGTGCGGGAAAATGTGCAGCGCGAACGGCACACCGTGCCGGCGCAGGGCCAGGGCGAAGAGCAAGCTGTTCTCAACGGGCACCGACGCATCGTCGGCGGTGTGCCAGAGGAAGGCCGGCGGCGTCGCCGCGGTCACCCGTTCCTCGGCGGAGAGGGCGCGGCGGAGCGTGTCCGGTGCGTCCGCGCCCAGGAGGTTAGCCAGCGAGCCCTCGTGCCGGTGCTCCCCGAAGGAAATGACCGGGTAGCCGAGTATCAGCAGATCTGGGCGGCAGCCATGGCGCTCCACCGGGTCGGAGGCGAGCGGATCGCCGCTGTCGAATTGTGTCCCCGCCGTCGCGGCGAGATGGCCGCCCGCGGAGAGCTGACCGTCCCGATCGCTCGCTCGCTGCCGCTCACCCTTGCCGGGGCGCAGGCAGCGTTCGAGGCGTTGCAGTCGGAGCACCCTGGCGGGAAGTTGGCGCTCATCCCGTGACGGCGGCACAAGATTGTCGATCTCGCGGCGTCTCGAGTCGGCAGACCAGGCGGTAGCGACCCGGCCAGCCTCACGATGAGCCGGGGCAACGCGGCCGATGCGGGCAGTTCCTGCGAGGATCCCACCCGCAGGACGCCCGGGTGCAGCGACGACGGACGTCGTGACGCACGACGTGGAGGAAGACCTCCGGGCGCGGTGACCGCGACGGTCGTCAACCGATCGGCCGTCCTCCGCTCCCGTGCCGGGCCCGGAGCTCACGCTTGCGGATCTTCCCGGCGCCGGAGACGGCGAGGGTGTCGGCGATTCCCGTGGTGCGGGGCCGCTCGTAGGTGGGGACGTGCTCCCGGGAGGAGCTGGTCAGCTCGTCCGCGGTGGAGGTGGCGCCGGGCTGCCGGACGACGACGGCGTGCACGGGCTTGCCGTGGGCGGCGTCCGGGACGCTGAACGTGATCGGCTGCGGGTTGGAGTCGCTGCGTACCTGGGTCAAGCAGTCTGAGCCGAGCCGCTGTCACCGACGTCGTGGCTGGGTACGCCTAGGAGCCTGCTACATGCGGGGCGGGGCGCCTCGCGGGCCTCTGGTCGCGAACCTGATGGGCCGAGCCAGGGGAGGGCGCCGGCTCGAGCGGCGGCGCCCGTCCCCTGCTCGATCACGGCTTGAGGATCAGCTTCCCGCTGGTCGCCCCGGCCTCCAGGAGCCGGTGGACCTCCGCCGCGTCAGCGAGCGGATAGGTGTGCGGCTCGGGCACGGTCACCTGTCCGGACGCGACCCAGCCGACGAGCTGCTGCAGCGCCTCGATGGCGACCGGCAACCTCGACTCGAACCACGGGCCGAGGTTGAAGCCCAGCACCGACTGGTTGGGAGCTGGGTCGTAGAGCCACGGCCTGATCGCGTCCTCGTCCAGGGTCCCCATCTGGCCGCTGACCGAGCCGAAGACGACGAGCGTGCCGAAGGGTGCCAGCGTCCGCAGTGACTGGGCGAGACGTTCGGCGCCGGCCATCTCGAGAGCGGCATCGACGCCCAGGCCTCCGGTGAGGTCGCGGACCTGCTCGACCCAGTCGGCCGCGGTGTAGTCGATGACGTGGTCGGCGCCCAGGTCGGCGGCGATCTTCCGCTTCTCGGGGGTGCTCGCGCCGGCGATCACCGGTGACGCTCCCAGCAGCTTGGCGATCTGGACCGCGTAGCTGCCGACCCCGCCGGCTGCTGCGGGGATGAAGATGCTCTGCCCCGGCGTGAGGGTCAGCGACCGGGTGAGCAGAAGGGTGGCTGCCAACCCGGCAAGGACGATGCCGGCTGCTCGATCGTGGTCCAGCCCGTCGGGCACGGGGATGACGTTGGGGGCGTAGGCGACGGCCAGCTCGGCGTAGCCGCCCGAGCCGTCGGCGCCCACCATCGCGAAGACCTCGCTGCCGACCGCGGGCCCCTCCACCCCGTCGCCCAGGGCCACCACCGTGCCGGAGACCTCGGCGCCGGGGATGAAGGGTGACGGGGTGGGAACCGGGTAGTCGTCGCCGCGGCGGCGCATGACGTCGGAGAAGTTCACCGACGCGGACGCGACGCGGATGAGTACCTGGCCGGGGCCGGCCACCGCGTCGGGGACGTCGGAGAGCGTGAGCACCTCGGGTCCGCCCTGCTCGGTCATCTGGATCGCCTTCATGATCTCTCCTTCTGGGTTGGGTGTGCTGTCGCTCGGGGTGGCCGGGTGGTGGGGGTGAGAGCGGGAGCCCGCGCACCGGCCGTCGCAGGTACGCGACGTACGACGGCGGCCGGTGAGCCGGACGGCGATCGGCGGCGGGACAGCAGTCGGGGCGCGCTGCTCTGCGTCTCGCCGGCGGGCGTCAGGCGCGGGGGTCGATGAGGACCTTCATGGCGCTGCCGCTGCGCAACGACTCGAAGGCGCTCAGGGCGTCCTGCAGGGGAGTGACGTCGGAGGTCAGGTCGTCGACGGCCACGGTTCCTCGGGCCAGCAGCGCGACGGCGTCGTCGAACTCGTCCGTGTAGACGAAGGAGCCCCGGACGACGAGCTCCTTGAGCAGCACCGACGTCGGGTCGAGCCCGCCCGCCGCGCCGGCGCCGACCACGACCAGCACGCCACCGGGTTCCAGCGCGTCGACGGCCAGTTCGAGCGCCGCAGCACTGCCGGACGCCTCGATCACGACGTCGGCCCGCAGATCGCCGACGTTCCGGCGCGCCTCGTCGGGAGTGACGCTCGCGTCCGCTCCGGACCTCAGCCCGACCGTGCGCCGGTCCTCTGCGGGCTCGACCAGGGTGAGCTCGCCGGCCCCCTGGACCCGGGACAGGCGCGCCGCGAGCTGACCGATCGGCCCCCCGCCGGTGACCAGTACGCGAGCTCCGGACAGGTCACCGGCCAGCCGCACGGCACGAAGCGCGGTCGCCGTCGGCTCCACCCATGCCGTCGCGAACCGGCTCATCTGATCGGGCACGGCTCGCAGCGACCCGGGGAACGCGGCCATCCGGGGAGCCAGTCCGCCGTCCATCTGCAGTCCCAGTGCGGTCTCCATCGTGGCCTGGCGGCAGAAGTTGGGCCGACCTGCCAGGCAGTACTCGCAGGTGCCGTCGACGTTGCCGTTCGGATTGATCGCCACCCGTTGGCCGGGGGTCCATCCGGCCACGTCGTCGCCGACCCAGCTGATGACGCCGGCGGGCTCGTGGCCGAGGACGAAGCCGCCGCGATACACCTGCGGGAGTTCGGGGGAGTGCAGATCGCTCCCGCAGATGCCGCACAGGTCGATGTCGACGATCACCTGGTCGCCGCGCCGGGCCGGTTCAGGTCTGTCGCGGAGCTCGATCTTCCGATCGCCGGTGAGCATGACGGTGCTCATGGTGGCCATGACGAGTCTCCCGGGGTGCAGTCGAAGTACCTGTTCGAGACAGGTAACCACACCTTCCACGACGTCATTCCCACTGCCACCGAAGTCGTTCCCGCCACCTGGCGCGAACGCCCGCGGCGGGTGCGGCACCAGCGGCATCGCCCGTGTGACGAGCCGGCCGGCCGCTGACGGCCGGTCCCTATCCTTGGTCGGTGACCGACGAGCGTGCCGAACTCCGTCCGCCCCCGGCTGCTGCGGCGAGCACGGGACCGGTCAGCAACGCGCTCATCCGCGTGACCCGCCTCCACCGCGCGCGCGCCCAGCAGCTGCTCCGCACCGTCGGGCTGCACGTCGGTCAGGAGCTCCTGCTGATGCACCTGTGGGAGGCGGGTCCTCAGCGTCCGACCGAGCTGATGCGGGTGTTCGACACCGACTCCGCGTCGATGACGCGCAGCATCCAACGACTCGAACGCGCCGGTCTGGTGAGCCGGGAGCCCGATCCGGAGGACGGTCGGGCCACGCGCGTCCGCTCGACCCCGGCCGGCTTCGAGCTCCGCACGGTCATCGAGGAACTGTGGGCCGATCTGGAAGTCCTCACGACCGCGGGCATGAGCGATCGTCAGCGAACTGAACTCCTCGTCCAGCTGGGGAAGGCGGAGCAGAGCCTGATCGCCGGCCGGCAGTCCGCCGGATGAGGGTCAGAGCCTCACCACGCCGCGCCGTCTCGACGCTGTCGGGCGGTTCAGGCGATGGCGAAGTGTCCCTGCAGCCGTCTGGGTCAGTGTCTCGACGTCGATGGGTGTCATGCGGCCGAGGGCGTCTTGGCGTCGGCGGCGGTGGTAGGTCTTCTCGATCCAGCTGACGATCGCCAGGCGTAGCCGACTCGCGGCCGGTCCGGATGGAGTAGCCGACGATGTGCTTGGAGCCGGCGTCCTTGTCGCGCAGAGATAGAGCTTCCCCTCGGCGGTGGGGCGATGCAGGTCGACCGCAGCTGATCGGGGCGACCGGCGGTGAAGTCCCCGGGCACCAGGTCGGTCGCGGGGTCAGCTGCTGGTCGGTTCGCAGTCGCCGATCTACTGACTCAGGACGCTCACCCGCATCGCCCGGGGCAGCTCGCTCATGCCCGGCCTTCGAGGGTGGCGCGGGCGCCTCGCTCGTGCAGCGACGCGAGCGCTGCGGTGTACGCGGCCACGAACGTCGGGTCGTCGATCAGGTCGCCGAAGAGCTGGCGGTCGGCGAGGAAGGCGGTGGGGTCCTCCCGCTGGCTGAGTGCGGCCTTCTGCAGCTGGTCCGCCAGCCGATCCACCACCTCGATCGGGCGGCCCTGCTCGTCTGTGCCCTCGGCGTAGCGCGCCCAGGCGGCGACCACCAGAGCGGACCGGTCGACCGGTCCACCCGCGGCCAGCTGATGCCGGACGACGGGCAGCAGCCAGAGCGGGATGCGGTCGGAGCTGAAGGCGCACAACCGGGCCAGGGTGTCGCGCACCTCGGGGTTGGCGAAGCGGGCCACCAGGGTGCGGGTGTAGTCGTCGAGGTCGACACCGGGAACCGGTGGCAGGGTCGGACGGGCCTCCTGGTCCATGTAGCCGAGCAGGAAGTCGACGAACAGCGGGTCCTGGCAGACCTCGTGGACGTACCGGTAGCCGCTGAGGTAACCGAGGTAGCAGAGGGCCTGATGACTGGCGTTGAGCAGCCGCAGCTTCATCAGCTCGTAGGGCTCGACGTCCTCGACCACCTGGACGCCGACGGTCTCCAGTGCCGGGCGCCCGATCGCGAATCGGTCCTCGAGCACCCACTGGTGGTAGGGCTCGCACACGACCGGCGCCCGGTCGACGACACCGAACCGATCGGCCAGCGCCGTGCGGTCGGCCGCCGCGGTGACCGGCGTGATCCGGTCGACCATCGAATTGGGGAACGAGACCTGACGCAGCATCCAGTCCGCCAGCTCCGGGTCGCGCAGCCGGGCGAAGGAGCTCAGCATCCGCCGGACGACGTGCCCGTTGCCCTGGATGTTGTCGCAGGACACCACGGTGAACGGTGCGATGCCCCGGGAACGGCGGCGCACCAGCGCCTCGGTGATCAGCCCGAACGCGGTTCCGGGGACCGCATCGGGTAGGAGGTCACGTGTGATCCCGTCGTCGTCGGCGTCGAACTGCCCGGTCACCGGCGACACGTGGTAGCCGCCCTCGGTGACCGTCATGGAGACGATGCGGATCTCCGGACCGGCCATCTTCTCGATCACCGCCTCGGGGTCGTCCGGCGCCAGCAGCAGCTCCACGATCGAACCGATGACGCGCGGTTCCAGCCGCCCGTCGGGGTGCTTGAGCACCAGGGTGTACAGGCCGTCCTGGCTCTTCAGGGCGTCGTGCACGCCGCGGTCGCCGGCCAGCACCCCGACCCCGCAGATTCCCCACGCCATGTCCTCCCCGGTCGCCAGCAGCCGGTCGACGTACATGGCCTCGTGGGCGCGGTGGAATGCTCCGACGCCGATGTGGACGATGCCCACGGTGACCCGCGACCGGTCGTACTGCGGTACGGGCAGCGTCGCGGCCAGTGCGTCCAGTGTGCCGGTGCTGATCGAGATCGACTGATCGACCCCGGTCACTTCACCGCCCCCAGCGACAAGCCCTGCACGAGCTTGTCCTGGGCCGCGAACCCGGCCGCCAGCACCGGGAGCGAGATGACCGTGGCCGCGGCGCACACCTGCGCCAGGAACAGACCCTGGCTGGTCACGAAGCCGGTGAGGAAGACCGGCGCCGTGCCCGCCACGACCCCGGTGAGCGTCTGGGCGAGGAGTAGTTCGTTCCAGCTGAAGATGAAGCAGATCAGCGCGGTGGCGGCGATGCCCGGCATGGCCACCGGCGCGACGATGCGGCGCAGGATCGTCACCAGGCCGGCGCCGTCGAGCGCGGCCGCCTCCAGCATCTCCGCCGGCACCTCGGCGAGGAACGAGCGCATCATCCACACCGCGATCGGCAGGTTCATCGACGTGTAGAGCACGATCAGCACCCAGATGGTGTCCAGCGACCCGGTGTTGAGCGCGAAGAGGTACAGCGGCAGCAGGCCCGCCACGATCGGCAGCATCTTCGTGGACAGCAGGAAGAAGAGCACGTCGGTCCACTTGCGCACCGGCTTGATCGACAGCGCGTACGCCGCCGGCAGGGCGAGCAGGATCACCAGCGCCGTCGACACCAGCGACGCCGTCGCGGAGTTGATCAGCGGCGGCCACGGACTCGCCCCCGACGTGGCCCCGAAGAAGCTCCGGTAGCCGTCCAGGGTGAGCGCGGCGGCCACCGACGGCGGGTTGGTAGCCGCGTCGGTCTCGCTGTGGAAGGAGGTGAGCACCATCCAGAGCACCGGAGCGGCGAAGAACAGGCCGGCCATCCAGGCGGCCAGCCCGACGAGCGGGCTCTGCCGTTGCAGGCTCGGCGTGTGCCGGCGGCGCAGCGTGCGCGGGGCCGGTGCCGAGCCGGCGTCGGCAGGTCCGGCCGGGGGGCGCGGCGAGGTGGCGGTGCTCATCGGTCGTTCTCCTCGAACAGTGACGACACGGTGCGCAGCGCGAACGTCGCGATGACGATGGTGCCGATGACGGCGACGACGCCCGTGGCCGAGGCCAGTCCGTAGTCCCGGGCGTTGAAGAAGGTCTGGTAGATCGTGTACGGGAGGTTCGCGGTGCCGAGGGCGCCGGAGGTGAGCGTGAAGACGGCGTCGAAGTTCTGCACCACGTAGATGCTGCCGAGCAGGCCGCCGAGCTCCAGGTAGCGCCGCAGGTGCGGGAACGTCATGTAACGGAACACCTGCCACGAGCTGGCGCCGTCCATCCGGGCGGCCTCGATGACGTCCAGCGGTCGGCTCTGCAGTCCGGCCAGCAGGATCAGCATCATGAACGGCGTCCACTGCCAGATCAGCGAGGCCTCGACCGACAGCAGCGGGAACTCCGTCAGCCAGACGACCTGCGGCGGATCGTCGGAGCCGAACAGACTCCACACCCAGGTCAAGGTGCCGTTGATCAGGCCGTAGGAGGGGTTCAGCAGCGCGTGCTTCCACAGCAGGGCCGCAGCGACCGGAACGACCAGGAACGGGGCGATCAGCATGGTGCGGACCAGCCCCCGGCCGCGGAACTGGCGGTCCAGCAGGAGCGCCAGCCCCAGGCCCAGGACGAGGCTGACCAACACGACGGTGGCGGTCAGCACGATGGTGGTCACGACCGATCGGCGCAGGCTCGCGTCGCTGAACACCTCGACGTAGTTGCTGATGCCGGCGAACCCGCGCTCGTCGGGATAGAGCGCGTTCCAGTCCATGAAGGAGACGACCAGCGTCGCGAGGAACGGGAGCTGGGTGACGACGATGACGAAGATCAGGGCGGGCAGCAGGGGCAGGCGGCGTTTGCGGTTCTCCGCTCGTGCCCGGGCCTCCCGCTGACCGTTCGTCGGCGCCGCCGGCGCGGCGGAAGCGGGCGGGGGGCGCACGGCGCTCTCGGCGGTCATGGCAGGTGCCTCCAGGGGGACCGTCCCGTCCGCCGCGGTGCGCGGCGGCGGACGGGACGGGTGGTCACTGTGGGAATCACTGGGTGGGAATCACTGGGTCGCACTCACGGGGACCAGGTCAGTCCTGGTAGTTCTCCGCGACGCTCTCGGCTTCGGTCTGTCCCTGGTCCAGCGCCTCCTGCACGCTGCTCCGACCGGCGATCGCGGCGCTGACGTACTCCGACACCGTGGTGCCGAGCGCGGCGAACTCCGGGATGGCGACGAACTGGATCCCGGGTGCCGGGCGGGGCTGGACGCCGGGGTTCTCGGGGTTGGCCGAGGTGATGGCCGCCTCGGTGGCCTCGTAGAACGCTCCAGCGGCCTCCTGGTACTCGGGGTTGGCGTAGGTGGAGGACCGCTTGCCGGCCGGCGCGCGCTCCCACCCGAGCTCGCTGCCCACCAGTTCCTCGTATTCCTGGGAGGAAGCCCAGGAGATGAACTGCCATGCGGCGTCCTGGTTCTCACTCGCCGCCTGGATGCCCCACGCCCAGCTGTAGAGCCAGCCGGAGGACTCGGTCTCCACCACCGGGGCGGACACGTATCCGACCATGCCGGCGACGGGCGAGCCCTCGGCCTCCAGGGAGCCGGCCGCGGACGTCGCGTCGTACCACATGGCGACGTCGCCCTGCGTCATGGCGTTCAGGCACTCGGTGAAGCCGGACTGGGCGGGCCCGGGCTGGCCGTGCTGGGTGACCAGGTCGACGTAGAACTGGGTGGCCTCGACGAACTCCGGTGAGTTGACCTGGGCGCTCCAGTCCTCGTCGAACCAGGTGCCGCCGAAGGTGTTCACCACGGTGGTCAACGGGGCGAAGACCTGCCCCCAGCCGGGCAGCCCACGCAGGCAGATGCCGGACATGTCGTCGCGCGCCCCGTTGACCTGGGCTGCGAGGTCGGCGACCTCCTGCCAGGTCGGCTCCGGCGGCATGGTCAGCCCGAGCTCCTCGAAGACGTCCGTGCGGTACATCAAGAAGGACGACTCGCCGTAGAACGGCTCGGCGTAGACCGAACCGTCGTCCCCGGTGAGGCCTGCGGCGATGGGCTCGAGGATGTCCTCCTGGTCGAAGGCGTCGTCCCCCTCGATGAAGTCGTCCAACGGCGCCAGCCAGTCGTTGGTGGAGTAGAAGGGCACCTCGTAGTTGCTGATGCTGGCGACGTCGTACTGGCCCGCCTGGGAGGAGAACTCCTGGCCGATCCGGTCCCGGACCTCGTTCTCGGGCAGCACGGTGTAGTTGACGGTGATCCCGGTGTCGGCGGTGAAGTTGTCCGCCGTCAACTGCTGGAGATCCTCCATCTGCGGGTTGTTCACCATGAGGACGTTGATCGACTCCGCGTCGTCCCCTCCTCCGCCGCCCCCGCCCGCCCCGGAACAGGCACTGAGCACAGTCATCCCGGCGGCCATCGCCGCCATCAGCCCCGTACCACGCTGCTGTGGTGTCATCTCATCCTTCTTCCTGTCGGAGCCGGGCGGGGTGCCGCGGCCCTGAGGTGGTGAGCCGATCAGCCGCTCGACCGGGCTCGGGGAGCGTGGTCGGGCGGCCGACGTGGGGGGGAGCGGTGGACCGGTCCACGAGCTGCAGCGGCACCTGGACGTGCCGTGCCGGCAGGTCCAGACCGTCGATCCGCTCGAACAGCATCTCCGCGGCGCACCGCCCGATCGTGTCCGCGTCCTGGGCCAGCGCACTCAGCGGCGGCACCGTCACGGCGCCGAGATCCATGTCGTCGAAGCACATGACCTCGACGGACTGCCGACCGTGCTCGGCGAGGGCGACCAGCAGGCCGGCCGTGGTTCGCTCGACCGCGGTGAACGCGGCGGTCACGCCCTGCCAGCCGGGCACGACGGTGCGCAGCGACTCGGTGGCCTCGGCAACTCCGAGCCCGGCCCAGGCGACGAGTTCGGGACGGACGGGGAGACCCGCGGCGGTGAGCGCCTCGGCGTACCCCTCGTACCGCCGGTAGACGGTCTTCGCCGACGGCTCGCTGCCGACGAAGGCGATCGAGGTGTGGCCGTGCGCGATCAGCCGTTCGGTCGCCTGCCGACCGCCGCCGTGGTTGTCCACGGTGACCGTATCGATGCTCGGGTGCGGCCGGGCCGCGTCGACCAGAACCGTGGGCCGGGTATGACCGACGTGGTCCAGATAGGCGGTGCCGGCCCGGCCCTCGACCACAACGAGCCCGGCGACGTTGCGCGACGCCAGCGCCTCGATGCCGCGCTGCTCGGAGGCGCCCGTGCCGGAGGTGGCGATGACGACGTGGACGCCGCGGGACTCGGCGGCGGCGACGACCGCGCTGGCGATCCGCGCGAAGAGGGCGATGTTGAAGTCCTCGACGACCAGGCCGATCGTGGTGTCGCGACCCGTGCGCAACGAACGCGCCTGCGGGTTCAGCCGATAGCCGAGTGTCGCGGCCGCCTCCCGCACCCGGACGGCGGAGGCCTCGGCGACGGCTGCGCCGCCATTGAGGACGCGGGAGGCGGTCGAGGTGCTCACGCCCGCGGCGGTGGCGACGTCGGCCAGGGTCGTTCGACGACTGGTCATCGTGACGCCCCCTGACAACGTTTGCAGCTGTGGTGCGGGTCACACTCCACCTGTCGTGCAATCGTTGTCAACACCTACGGGCGTCTCGCCCTGACGACCAGCCGAGTTCGGGGCCGGCGAGGTCCGGGGCGACGACGAACCGCCCGCCGCGGAGGGTCAGTCGGCGCTGAGCCGCTGTCCGGTCCGGCGGGAGAAGACGTGCTCTTCGCCCTCCCGGATCCGCAGGTGGATGACCTCGCCCTTGGCGGGGGGACGCCGGGCGTCCACTCGCACGGTCAGCAGTGTGGTGCCGTCCTCCTGGCCGTGCCCCACCAGGTTGCCGTAGGCGAAGGAGTCCGAGCCCAGCTCCTCCACCACGACGACCTCGAAGGGGAAGCCCTGACCGGGGGCCACGACCTCGACCGACTCGGGTCGGAATCCGAGGGTGGCGTCCTCGGCGCCCTCGGTCGCGAGCGCGGCACGCACTCCGCGCTTCATCGGCACGGGTCGCTCACCGAGCTGCGCTCCGTCGGTGGTCAGCACGACACGGACCAGGTTCATCGCCGGGGATCCGATGAAGCCTCCGACGAACACGTTGTCGGGACGGTCGTAGAGATCACGGGGAGTGCCGACCTGCTGCAGCAGTCCGTCCTTGAGCACCGCCACCCGATCCCCCATGGTCATCGCCTCGACCTGGTCGTGCGTGACGTAGACCGTGGTGGTTCCCAGCCGGCGCTGCAGGGCCGCGATCTGGGTCCGCGTCTGCACCCGTAGCTTGGCGTCGAGATTGGACAGCGGCTCGTCCATCAGGAATGCCTGCGGGTTGCGCACGATGGCCCGGCCCATGGCGACGCGCTGGCGCTGTCCACCCGACAGCGCCTTGGGCTTGCGGTCCAGGAACTCCCCGAGATCGAGAATGGCCGCCGCTTCCTTCACCCGGGTACGGATCTCGTCCTTGCTCATCCCGGCGATCTTCAGTGCGAAGCCCATGTTGTCGGCCACGCTCATGTGCGGATAGAGCGCATAGTTCTGGAACACCATCGCGATGTCGCGCTCCTTGGGCGGCAGGTGGGTCACCTCGCGGTCACCGATCCGGATCGCCCCCTCGTCGACCTCCTCCAACCCGGCGAGCATCCGCAGCGACGTCGACTTGCCACACCCCGACGGGCCGACCAGCACCAGGAACTCGCCGTCGGCGATGTCCAGGTTGAGACCGTCGACCGCGGGCCGCGCCGACCCCGGGAACTGTCGCGTGGCCGCGTCGAACTGGATGGTGGACATGAGGGCTCCCTGGTTGGGTACTGCGTCGGCTTGGCAGCAAGGACGTACGTGACGCAGATCATGCACCTCGCGCTCGTCGCCGGGCCACGCCTGTCCACGTACCAGGGGCCGCGGAGGTTGCCGACAGCGACCGTGCGCCGGCTCGCCGAAGCTCTCAGCAACAGAGGCTGGACCGGCAACGATCAGTGCACCCCTCCTGACGCCCGTGTCGACGGACCGGACCCGGTCAGCGATTGCCGGTCGTCGTAGATCAGGACCGACGTCGGCGTTCCGTCCCGATCGTCCCCATCGTGCGGGAGCGTCCGGACCGGCGCCGGGCACCGACGGACTCCTGCAGATTGCTGGACGCCCGCTGGAACCCGCGGACCAGCCGATCGGTCCTTACCGGTCCAGCCCCGGTCCGAGCGCGAGGGTCACGTTCCTGGCGTCCAGGTTGCGACCGCAGTCCTCGCAGCTGATGGCGACGTGCGCCTCACCACCGCACCCGGTGTGCTGGTAGGAGAACGGTGCGCCGTCGGGCGCCATGTGCTTGT
>CADCWL010000218.1 GCA_902806405.1 uncultured Thermomicrobiales bacterium
TGACGACGTTCCTCTCCCGCCAGGGCGGGGCGCCGGTGCCGCCGTCGGTCGCCGACCGGCTGGCCGATTGGGCGCACGGCTACCGCCGCGTGCGGCTCCGCCGCGCCGTCCTCCTCGCCCCGGACGACACCGCGTCCCTGCCAGAGCTGGCGCGCCTCGCCGCCGAGGCCGGCCTCACGGCGCTCCCCCTCGGCGATGACGCCCTGCTGGTGGAGCCGCCGCCGGACGCCGCCGGGGCCGACCCGGGCGAGGCGGTCGCCGCCCTTCTCCTGGCGCACGGCTACGCGCCACGCTGGACGGCGCCGCCCGCCGTCCCGGGCACCACCGCCTCGTCCGCTCCGGGCTCTCCGGTCGCCGGTTGAGCCCACGCCCGGTCGATGGTCGCGCCACTGGGCGCGATGGCACGCTCGCGGCGTCCGCCGCCCGGATCGCCCCCGGCAGCCCTGCCCGACCGCCTCGGCCGACCGGGAACCGCCTGTTCGGCCGCCGCCGCAGCGCGTACCATCACCGGACGGGATGACCGGCGGCACGGGCCGGTGAGGACGCGAAGGAGACGGCGACGGCGTGGTAGGACGGAGGCAAACGGGGCGGCGACGGACGAATCGGCTCAGCCTCGTCTTCGCGGCGCTGGCGATCGTGCTGGCCGCGGCGGCGGTCTTCCTCCTCGTGCGGGACGACGGGCAGCAGGAGTCGGCCCCGCCGCCGGCCGTGGCGGGCGAGAACGAGATGGTCCACGTCCTGGAGGCGCTCCGGGCCGAGGGGCTGGAAGCCAACTTCGCCAGGGGGAGCGGCGTCTCCGTCGGCGAGCTCATGGTCCCGGGCCAGCGCCTCGTGGTGGACGGCGCGCCCCTCTTCGTCTTCCGCTACCAGAACCCCGGCGACGCCGCCGACGACTTCGCCGCCGCCGACCCGGCCGCGATCCTGCCGGACCGCTCCGCCACCGGCACGCCGATCGCCGATGGGACGCCGTTCGTGACCAGCCACAGCAACGTCACCGTGGCCCTCGTCGGCGGCTCCAACGACGTGCAGGAGAAGGTCGATCGGGCCATCCAGGGTCTCCCCTAACCCATGGCGACAACGGACGAGTCTCGCCCGGCCCCGCCCCAGCTCGCCGACGGGGACCACGGGGACCACGGCCGGATCGGCTACGGCCGGCTCGGCCGCTTCACCCCGCTCGCCCTCGCCGCGCTCCTCCTCCTCAGCCTCGGCGCGATCGGTCTCGCTCAGCGCGGCGAAGACGGGACCCCGCCACCGGGTGGCGGGACCGAGCGGACCGCGGGCCCGGTCGGCGCGCTCGCCCCAGACCTCGCCCTGCCCCTACTCGACGGCACCTCGCTGCGCCTGGCCGACCTCCGCGGCTCGATCGTGGTCCTGAACTTCTGGGCCTCCTGGTGCGCCCCGTGCCGGGAGGAGATGCCCGTCCTCCAACGGTTCCACGAGGAGATAACCCGGAGCGACGCGCCCGTCGCCGTCGTCGGCGTCGGCGTCCGCCTCGATCGGGACGGCGATGCCCGCGCCCTCGTCCAAAACCTCGGTCTGACCTACCCGCTCGGCCGCGACACCGCGACCGACGAGCCGGGCTACGGCCCGATCCAGATCGCGCTCGGCATCCCCGACTTCCTGCCGGCGACGGTCTTCGTCCGCCCCGACGGCATCGTCGACCGCCTCCACGTCGGGCCGCTGACCGACGAGCAACTGAGGGCGGCGGTGGAGGCGGCGGGAGCGCCTCCCTCGACCCCACCTGATCCCTCGGGCGCGTGACGCGCTGCTTCCCGACGCCGTGGTCCGTGGAGAGGAGACGACCACGGGCGACAGGGTGCGCACGCTCGTCCGGCTCCCAAAAGAGTGGGTAACGCGCATAGACCGGGGGCCGGTCCGAGGCAGCGGGGCGAATCCGCGGCGGGGCCGCTCCGCAAGGAGCTGGACCGGCAACCCTTGCTCAAACTGGCGGAGGCGGCGTCGTTGGAAGCGAGACGACTCGGCAACGGGGGGGCGCCCGAGTGGGTGACCTCGGAAGGCGCCTCCACCTGGGTGCGGGCGCGGCGTCGGGCCGGCACCACCGATCCCTCGCCCAGAGGATAGACGGGGTGGGCCGCTACCTCATCGACACCGACGTCCTGATCCACTCCTCGCCGCTTGGCATACTTGCGTTCAGGGACGAGATCGGCAGCCGAGCGTTCCAGCCGACCGGGATCCACGCCGGCCAAGCGCGGGACGAACCCCACGCCTTCGCCGCGTCCCGCGATCGCTGGCCCCTCGGCATGATCGGCCCGGAGACTGGCTTCTTAGCCGGCTCGTACCGCCGCGCCCTCGCCCGCCTTGGCGGGACGATCCGGACACCTGACGCGTTCAACGCCGCCTTCGCCTTCCGCCTCGGCGCGGCGGTCGTCACCGCAACGCCAAGGACCATCCGACGGACGAGGTGGAGCTGCTGGTACCGTAGCGTCCGGTCGCCTTGCGGGACCGCGGCGCCGGCAGGCCTAACCCGCTGCCGCCGCCACCCGGCGCCGCACCGGCGTCACCATCTCGGCGTAGCGGTCGGAGCGGCCGCGGACGCAGTCGAAGAAGAGCCCGCGCAACCGGCTCGTGATCGGCCCCGGTTCGCCGTCGCCGACCGGGCGGCCGTCGATGCTCGCGATCGGGGCGACCTGGACTCCCGTGCCGCAGAAGAACGCCTCCTCGGCCAGGTAGAGCTCCGAGCGGTCGATCTGCCGCTCGGCGGTCGGGATCCCCTCGTCGGCGGCGAAGCGGAGGAACGAGCGGCGGGTGATCCCCTCCAGGATGTCGCCGGTCGTCGGTGCCGTCGTCAGGATGCCGTCGCGGACGACGAAGAGGTTGCAGCCGCTCCCCTCGGCGACGTGGCCGGAGGCGTCGAGCAGGATCGCCTCGTCGGCCCCCTTCTCTTCCGCCTCGTCCTTGGCCAGTGCCGAGTTGACGTAGGCGCCGGAGAGCTTGCCGCGGCCGGGGATCGCGTTGTCGGAGACGCGGACCCAGGAGGAGACCACCGCCTTGACCCCGCGGTCGGTGTCGAGGTAATCGCCGAGGGAGAGCATGTAGATCGCCAGCTCGTCGTCGAGGTTGCGCAGGCGGGGGGTGAGCTGGACGGAAGACTTGTAGACGAAGGGGCGGACGTAGCAGTCGCCGCTCGGATCGTTCGCCGCGATCACGGAGACGATCGTCGCCGCCAGCGAGTCTCGGTCGAACGGCAGCTCGGCGCGGAGCAGCTTGGCCGAGTTGAGGAGGCGGGCCGCGTGGTCCGGCAGGCGGAAGACGTTGATCGTCTCGCCGTCGTCGTCCAGATACCCTCGGATGCCGGCGAAGGCGCCGGTGCCGTACTGGAGGGCGTGGGTGCCGACGCTCACCTTCGCCTCGGCGAAGGGGACGATCCGCCCCTCGAAGAACGCGAACTCCAGCATCGGGGAGGGTGCCATCGGGTCGTTCTCCTGGTATCGGGACGGACGCAGCATTGGCCCCAACGCCGGTCCGCCGCGCTGGTCCAGCCGGGCCGCGATCATCCTACACGGTCCCGAGTGCCCCGGGGCGGCGGTGCCGGCACCGCGGCCGCCCGATCGACGACCGCGGCGCGGCCGAGGCGGCGGCACGGTCCCGGCCGCGGCGCGGGCTACCCGTCCTCCCCCGACGGCGCAGCGAGGCCGGGTCGCAGCTCCTTCTCGTAGATGGCGTAGTGGCGGTCGACGCGCATCCCGGCCCCCTCGTAGAGCCGCGTCGCGCCCGTCTCGTTGGCGGCGTCGACGCCAAGTCCGGCGCGCCGCCAGCCCCGCTCACGGAAGGTGTTGAAGGCGTGGCGCAGGAGCGCCTGACCGAGACCGCGGCGGCGCCAGCCCCGCCGCACCCCGAGCGAGTCCACCCACCCCATCTCGCCGTCGCGGCGGCAGACGGCGGCGCCGGCCACCTCCTCGCCGGCCACGGCGAGAAACCAGAGCGTCGGGTCGTGGCGCTCGCCCTTCTTCCGCCGCGCCCACGCCTCGAAGGTGGACGGAACGTGCCCCCAATGGTCCTGGAACGCCTCATCGATCGCCGAGAACACGGCCCGCTCGTCGGCGCCCGAGGCGGCGGTGCGGACAGTGACGCCGGCGGGCCAGACCGGCTGCGGCGGGGGGTCCGGAAGGTCGGTCACCATCCGCCAGAAGAACCGGGCCGCCTCGTAACCTTCCCCTGCCAGCAGACGCCGTGCCCGGGGGTTGCGGCCGTTGATCCCGTTGTTGAGGGCGACCCGAACGTTCGGGGGCGCGAGGGGAACGAACTCCCGTGCCCGTGCCTCCGTTGCCCGGACCAGGAAGGTGCCGAGGCCCCGGCCCTCGTGCTGCGGGTGGACGTAGCCGTCGGCATCGACCCGGACGTGCCCCCGGTGGCCGAGACCGGCGTAGCCGACCACGCGGCCGCCCGGGGCGACGACGAGCCAGGCGTCGACCGCAAGGTCCGTTTCGGCCCATTCGTCGCGGAGATCGTCCTCGGAGTAATCGGGCTCGCCGAACTCGGCGACGGTCACCACTTCCAGGAAGCCCGCGACGGCGCCGAGATCGGCCATGGTCGGTCGCCGTACCGCATAGCCGGGGGGCGGGGTCGGCTCCATCGATCGTCCCTCGGGGTGAACGCCAAGGTCGGGGCGACGGCCGGCCCCGGGGAGGCTCAGTCCAGCTTGAAGTATTTGTAGGCTTCGACGTACTCGCCATTGCCGGGGAAGCGCTCGGCGGTCTCCTTCGCCCACGTCCGGATCATCTCGTCCGGGTCCCAATCACCGATCTGGCTGGCGTGGGCGTGGAGGGCGGCGAGCTTGGTCTCGAGGTGGGCGGTGATGTCGACCGCGACGTCCGGGTCCTTTGCGCCGGCCAGGTAGACCTCGGTCACCTTGTGCGGCTCCAGCCCCTCCTCCAGCAGCTCCGGGAAGGTCATCCGGTCGCGGGCGGCGGGGTAGACGGCGTCGAGCGTCGCCTCGCCGGCGGCGCGGTGATCGGGGTGGTTGATGTAGCTCTGATCGACGAAGCGGACCGTCGGGTCCTGGCACACGACCACGTCCGGCTTCAGGCGGCGGATGACGCGGACCAACTCCCGACGCATCGCCAGGTCCGGCACCAGCATCGCGTCCGCGTAGCGGAGGAAGTGGACCTCCTCGACGCCGAGGATCGCGCAGGCGGCACGCTGCTCCCGCTCGCGGGTGGCGACGAGGATCTCCGGGGTGACGGCCGGGTCCTCGCTCCCCTTGTCGCCGCTCGTGAGGAGGACGTAGCTGACCGCGTTCCCCTCCGCCGTCCAGCGGGCGACGGCGCCGGCGCAGATGAACTCGGCATCGTCCGGGTGGGCGAAGATCACGGCGATCCGCTTCGGCCCCGCCGGCACGTCCGGCTCGGCGGCCTCCGAGGCGATTTGGGCGGTGCCCGAGTCGACGGCAGCCGAGGGCGCGCTCAGCGGCTCGTCACGGTCGGTCGGAGACTGGGGGTCGGGCATCGAGCGGAGACTCCGGGGTCGGCGCGTCGGGGGCGCGAGGGGCGGCCGTTCAAGACGGCGATTGTGGAGGACGGGGCAGGCGGGGGCAAGGGGGGTCGAGACGGCTTCCATTCCGGAACGCCGGGGCACTGCCGCTCCGGGGTTTAAGACCTGGGGCTGACCGCACGAAGCCCACGCAGGGGGACCGAAGGGGGTGTTAGCAGCGTGTTCGATCCCTTTCGTGGACGTTCGTCCGGTTGGCACCGGGTTGTGCACCCCGGACGCCGCCGTCGACCCGCCGCGCTGTCGAGCCGGTCACGACCGATCCCGCCCGGCTCACGCCCCCTCCTCGCCCGTCCTCCCGAGCTCCTTCCGGAGCTCGATCCAGACCGGCTGCTTGACAAAGCCCATCGCCTCGTTGATCCGCAGCATCGGGAGGTTCCGCGTGTTGTTCCACGTCCGGATCTCACGGTAGCCGTTCGCCCGCGCGTAGTCGACCGTGAGCAGCTTCAAAGCCATCGCGATCCCCCGGCCGCGGTACTCGGGGATCACGCCGGTCAGGCCCTGGTACAGGATCTCCGGGTCCTCCTCGGTCGCGAAGAGGGAACTCTCGGCGACGTAGCGGTCGCCGACCTTCGCGAGGAGGTAGCCGTCGGGCAGGGCGCCGGGCCCCTCGACCTCGTGGCCGAGAAAGTGTTCGAAGGGGACGTCGGTGACCGGGTCGACCTCCGGCACGTCCCGGTTCACGACCAGGTGGAGCTCGTATGCCTTACGCAGCGCGTCCGGATCGCGCTCCCGCTCGGCCGCCAGGGTCGTCATCGCGATGCCGTGCCCGGCGGCGCGGGCAGCGGCGCCCGCGAAGGGAGCCGGGTCGAAGGCGGCGACGTCGAGCCGCGACTCCCAATCGCGCTGGATCTCGGTGAAGCCGCGGGCGGTGGCGAACGCCAGGCCCTCGGGCATCGACTCCTTCACGCTCACGCGGAGGTTCGCGGCGCCGCGCGCCCGCAGCTCCGCCAGCAGCGCGTCGTAGAGGGCGCCGCCGACGCCGCGCCGACGCTCGGCCGGCGGGACCATCAGCTCCATCCCGTAGCGGTCCGCGGCGAACTGCTCCGGCATGTGGTTGACCACGCCGCCGCCGACCAACCGCCCGGTCCCGTCCTCGGCCACGAGGCGACGCTTGTCATACCGCGCGTGGTCCCAGGCGGCGTCCGCCTTGCGGACCTCGGCGACGCTGTTGCGGAACTCGGGATAGACCTCGTTCCCGATCGCGACGTAGGCAGGGTAGTCCCGCTCTTCGAACGGGCGGAGATGCACGGGCATCGGGGGCTCCTGCTCCGCTGCTGGGCGGCACCGCTCCGATCGGCGCTGCCGTTATAGTGTACGGTGGCCCGGCGAGAGCCGATCGCGATGGCCCCGGCGCCCTCTCTCCGTGGCAGGAACCGTGTCGACCAAACCCCCTCCCCGCGATCGTCTCGACCCCCGGGCACGGACCCTCTGGCGCCTCTCCGGCTTGCTCGGCGCGCTCCCGGTCGCGCTCGTCGCCGTTGCCGTCGCGGCCGGTCTGGTCCGGATCGCTCTGGTCCCGACGCCGGTGGCGGCGGCGATCGCCCTGGTCGTCACCCTGGCGGCAGCGGTCGGGATTTGGCCCTACCCGGACCTGCTCTGGCGGCACTGGCGCTACGAGATCGGGGAGGCGGAGGTCGACCTCCAGCGCGGCTGGTGGACGACGACCCGGACGCTGATCCCGATGGCCCGTATCCAGCACGTCGACACCCGCCGCGGCCCCCTCCAGCGGCGATTTGGGCTGGCGAGCGTGGTGCTCTACACGGCGGCCGGAGCGAGCGAGATCCCGGCGTTGGCGGATCAGGTCGCGGCCGAAGCGCGGGACCGGATCGCCCGGTTGGCGAACGTGAATGACGACCTGTAGGCGCGGGTCGACCGCGGGCGATCAGCGGCGGGGTGACGGATTCCCATCCCGCATCGTCTCGACGACGCCGCCCCGTGCTCAAACCCCGGAACTCCCCCGAAGAACCGTAAACGGCTCTGAGACCGGCCCGAACTGCCGACGCGTCGCCCCCAACCTCCTTCAGCGAGCTTCGTTCGCGCAGCCCGGGGTCTTCAACCGCGAGCGACACGGGCGACAGCGTCAGGATCGGGAAGCCGCGTCACCGACGCCGGTCCCGGACCGGTTCCCCGCCCGCCCGTCCGCCCATGCCTGACCTCTCCCCCCGTCGCCAGCACCCGGCCTGGATCTTCCTGAGCGCGATCCAGCAGCTGCGCGGGATGGCGATCCCGCTCGTGGTGCTGCTCGTCGGCGGCGGGCGGCGGGGGGACGAGGCGTTCCTGGCGCTCGGTGGGGTCGCGGTGCTGCTCGGGGCGGTGGCGCGGGGGCTCGCCTGGTGGCGGTTCCGCTACGAGGTGAGCGGGGGCGAGCTGCGGGTCCGCTCCGGGCTGCTGGCGCAGCGGGAGCGGTTCGTGCCGCTGGAGCGGGTGCAGGCGGTCGACGTCAACGAGACGCCCCTGCAGCGGCTGCTCGGGGTGGTCGGGCTGCGGGTCGAGACGGCGGCGGGGGGGAGCGCGGCGAGCGACGTGACGCTGGCCGCCCTCTCGCGGGCGGAGGCGGATCTGCTGCGGCAGCGGCTGGCGCGGGGCCGCGCCGCCGCGACCGGCCCCGCCCCGGACGCCGTCGGAGCCGGCGCCTCAGACGGCACGGCCGCGCCCGGGGCCCTGCCCCTGCCGGTCGCCGCGGGCGAGACGGCGGGGGAGCTGATCCGGCGGATCACGCCGGGGGAGCTGCTGCTGGCGGGGATGACCTCGGGCCGGATCGCGCCGGCGCTGGCGGTCTTCTCGTTCGCGTTCCAACTCGCCGACGACGTGGTCCCCGATCGGTGGCTGGAGCGGCTGGCGATGACCGGGACGCTCTGGTCGATCCGGGGGGTGTTGACGCTGGTCGGGGTGATCGCGATCGGCGGCTGGCTGCTGGCGATCGCGAGCACGGCGCTGACCTTCGGCGGCTTCGAGCTGCGGCGGGACGGGGAGCGACTGCAGGCGTCGTACGGGCTGCTGGAGCGGCGGCGGCGCTCGATCCCGATCGGGCGGATCCAGGCGGTGTCGATCGGCGAGGGGCTGCTCCGGCAGCCGCTGGGGCTGGCAGCGGTGCGGTTCGAGAGCGCCGGCTACGGCACCGACACGGCGGAGTCGGGGGTCCTCTTCCCACTGCTGCGGCGGGGGGAGGTGCCGGCCTTCCTGGCGGCGGCGGCACCCGCCTTCGCGGCGAGCATCGACCCGGCGGGGCTGGCGCCGCCGCCGCCGCGCGCCCGGGGGCGGTACGTGGTGGCGGACGCGCTGCCGTTCGCGACCCTGGCGGTGGTCGCGGTCGTGGTGATGGTCGTGGTGCCGTGGGGGCGGTGGTGGTGGGGGCTGGCGCCCCTGGCGCTGGCGCCGTTCGGGGCGGTCCACGGCTGGTTCCGGTTCCGGGACACCGGTTGGGCGCTGGACGGGGCAGGGCGGCTGGTGGCGCGGGGAGGCGGCGTCGAGCGGCGGACGACGATCGTCCCCCGCCGTCGCCTTCAGCGCCGCTCGCTGGTGCAAAACCCGCTCCAGCGGCGGGCCGCGCTCGCCACCTTCGGCGCGGCGGTCGCCTCCGGTGGGGGAGGCGGGACGATCACGCTTGAGCACCTGGACGAGGGGGTGGCGGCGGGGCTGGTCGGACAGCTCGGGCCGGCATCTGCAGACCAGGCGGTTTCCCCGTCGGGGCCGACAACGGAAGCCGCCACCCCGCACCTCGCCTGAGCCATGGTGCGTTCCGTGATTCGTCCGTCCCCGCGTCCGGCAGGTGCTGGCGGGTGGTCTGCGACGCAAGTCTGCGGCCGAACGGGCGGGTGCGGGCGACGGTGGTCTGAATGACGGCGCGTACCACGCCGAAGACGTTAGGGGTGGATGGCGAACTTCTGCACGAGGAGGGGCGCTATCGGTGGCACGTCGGCGCGCCGCGCTCACGCGGCGCGCCGGGGGAGCCGGACGCGCCCCGTGTGTTGTCCGTGCAATTCAGGGCGCCGGTCGCATCGTCCCCGGTACGCCCCCGATCGGCCCTGCCCTCCGCCCATCGTGCGCTCCCCGTTCAGCCACGTGGCACAATCGGCAACCCGTACGGCCCATCCGGTTCCCACGTCACATCCCAATGGAGTGGGGACGCCTGCGGACGCGGTAGAGGCTCGCCCTTCCCTTGCAAAGGAGACGGGGGTGTAGAGGCATACGAGCCCCTTGAAGGCGTCAATGCCCGGGGCGACCGAGCAATGGGCAATGGGCGACGGCGCGCTCCCCGACGCCCCTTACACGGACTACCCCCGCGACGAGAGGTAGACGTGGGGAATCGCGACGCCGCCCCCGGCTGGCTGCCATCGCCTCGCCCACCCGGCACCCGGGTTCCAGGCGAGCACCTCCCCGCGAACCCCACGCACGCGGCCCGCGTCCGAACGCATCGAGGCCCCGGTCGCCAGGACCGGGGCCTCCTCGTCGAACGCCGAACCTGCGGGGCGCCTACGCGTCGAGCGGGGTGATGATCGTGACCAGGGTCTTGCCGTTCCCGAGGTCCTCAACCTTCTCGGTACCGCCCAGCTCCCCGGCGGTCGGCGGCGGGGCCGTCAACTCCGCCTCGGTGAAGGGGGCGCTCGCGTCGGCGCTGCTGACCGTGGTCCGGCCGTCGGTGTGGCGGTAGAGCTGCTCCAGGTCGTTATAGTCACCGCCGGTGACCTGGTCGTACTTGAAGATCGCCGTCGCCGAGTCGTTCATGACGGAGCGTCCGCCCCTATGCGGCAGCCCGTAGGCGTGCCCCATCTCGTGGATCATGGTGTGCCGTTTGGCGCTCGGGTCGTCGTAGTACCCGGTGTCGAAGTAGCTGTCGTTCATCAAGACCCGGGCGGCGACGATGTGGTTGCCTTCCAGATAGACCTGGGTGAGGCCGAGCCAGCGGGTGCTGCCGTAGCGGCCGTCGCAGACCTCGGCCCGGCCCCGGTTGGCGCGGCAGTTCCGGCCGCCCTGGCCGCCGACCACGTTCGCGTTGACCACCCTCGACCTGTTCCACTCGTCGGCGCCGCGCCGCAGGTAGCCGTCCCAGGTGCCGTCGACGTTGTCGCCGAATTTGAGCGTGAACGGGTTCCGCTCCCGCGCCCAGTGCGAGCCGGCGAACCCGGCCGCTGCCGGCGCCGGGAAGGCCGCCTGCGCCAGGATGGCGACGAGAGCGACGAGGACGACGGATCGCGTGAATCTCCGGAGCATGCCATTCCCCCTGGTGGTCGCCCCCGGAGCACGGCGCCCCAGGGGTGTCGCCGCGCGGCCAGCCCACCGCGCCTACCCGGCCCCGCCCGGGGCACGGCCGGACGGCCGCCGCCACCCCCGACACACCCATCCAGTCTACACATCGTTCTGGGCCGTCGGCGCCGAAATCCCCACCGCACGCGGGGGTGCCTTCGTGTCACGTAGCGCGAGCAACACACTGATCGGCCCTTATCGGCGACCGCGACGCCCACCGACCACCCATGCCTGGCGCAATCCCGCGGTCGTCCCTCTCACCGCTTCCCTCCCCTCTCGCCCCTACCGTTGCACGTCGTCGATCAGCCAACCGTCGCCGTTGCGAACGAAGACGAGGGTCGCCTGCTCGTGCTGGGCGGCCCGGCCGGGGCCGTGGCTGTGGGCACCGGGGTTGTCGATGCCGACGCGGGCGATCGCCCGGTCGGGACCGAGGCGCCGAGCGTCGGTCACGCCGAGGAGCGCGACCCGCTCCCCGTCCGGCACCGGCACCGGCGCCGCGGCGGTCCGCGCGAACACCTCGTCGGGGCCGTCCGGGAAGCCGGCGCGGACGTTGGCGTCGCTGAAAAGGGCGAGGCGGCGAAGCTGGTCGCCGGCGTTGGAGCAGGCGACCAGCTCGCGGGCGACGGCGGTGATCCCGGCCAGCGTCTCGGCGTCGGCCGGTTCGGCGGCGGGGGCGGGAGACGGTGAGGCCACGGCAGGGGGCGCAGGGTCCGGGGGAGCTGCACCGGGGTCGGCCGCCAGCGCCCGCAGCCCGTCGAGGGTCCGCGGCTCGACCCGGCACTCCTCGGCGCCGGGGACATCGAGCGCCTGGCGGGCATCGGGTCCCTGGAGGGAGCGGACGTAGGCGACAACGTCGGCGATCCGGTCGTCGCCAAGGGTCTCGCCGAAGGCGGGCATCCCGCTGGCGGGGATGCCGTTGGCGATCCAGTAGGCGTAGTCCTCGTCGCGGTGGCTGCGGGCGTGGGGGGCGGTCAGGTCGGCCGGTGGGCGCTCCAGCGCGGCGGCACGCGGGCCGTCCCCCTTCCCGCCGGGCCCGTGGCAGGCGACGCAGTTGGCGGCGAAGAGCGACGCGCCGCGGGTCACCGCCGCCGGGTCGGGCGCGGCCAAGGCCGACTCCGCCGCCCCCTCGGCCTCCCCCGGCGCGAGCCGGGCCTGGAGCAGCAGGACCGCGCCGATGCCGAGGGCAGCGGTGCCGAGGCCGGCGGCCTCCTTCCGCAGCGGCGAGCGGCCCGCGCGGAGGCCGAAGACCACCGTGGCGATGCCGGCGACGACCAGCAGCAGGCCGGCGACCCCGGCCGGGCCGAACCGGGGAGGGGGACCGGGCAAGTCGACGCCCGTCCCCTCCGTCCCGATCGGCTCGGTGACGGCGGCGCGCCAGTCGGCCTGCCCCGATTGCCGAACGATCGCCTCGATCTCCCAGTCGCCGGCGATCGCCAGCTCGCTGCCGTGCGCCTCGTAGGCGGTGCCGGCGGCCTGGACGAGGTCGATCTCCTTCTGGCCGGTGTCGCGGTCGGGGTGCTGGACGCGGAGGACCGCCTCGACCGGGGCGGCGCTCCGCCCACTCCCGTGGTCGTGGCCGCTCCCGAGTTCGAGCCGGTAGTGGTTCGGGCCGACGGTGCCGGGGGTGATGAAGAGGGTTGCCAGTTGACCGTCGGCGGCGAGCGGGATCGCCAGCCGGTCGTCCTGCCGGGCGAGAACGTCCCGGGCCGGCGGCTGGGAGGTGAGGCGGCCGACGACGAAGAAGACGAGCAGGACCAGCAACGATTCGGCGACGATCGCGGTCACGAAGCGGGCGCTCCAGGCGGTCTGCGCCGGCTCCGCCTCGGCCCGTCGGAGGCGGCGAGTCACGAGGAGAAGGTTGAAGCCGGCCAACCCCAGCATGGGTGTGAGCAGGAGCAGCTTCAGCAGTAGCGACTGGCCGTAGGCCGTCTGGCGCAGCGCGTCGAGGTTGCCGACGTGGAGCCAGGCGCTGTACAGACCGGTCAGGCCCATCACCCCCCACGCGACCAGGGCCAGGGTCGAGAAGCGCGGGATGGCGCGGCCGAGGACGGCGCGGCGGCCGGCCGGGGTCAGGTCGCGCAGGCTCGGCGTCAGCGCCCCGACGAGGACGAGCAGACCGCCGGCCCAGAGGGAAGCGGCCAGCAGGTGGAGCACGTCGGCGGCGACGGCGACCGCGCGTCCCGCCGGCTGGGCGGCGGCGTGGGCGATCAGGCTGAAGGGGAGCGGCAAGAGGGCGCCGACGGCGAGGGCGCCCAGAGCGGCTGCCGGGCGTCGCCACGGCCACCACCACGCAGCCCCCATCAAGACCGCGCCGTAGACCAGGAAGAGACCGATCCGGATCAGCCAGAGGGTGCCGAAGCGGGTGTCGGTCACCGTCGTCCGCAGGCCGTCGAGGAAGCCGCCCGCCCCGCGGACGCCCGCCGCCTGGACGAGGAGGGCGGCGAGGCTGCCGAGGAGCGCGAGCGCCACCGCGCCGACGGTCAGGCCGCGCACCCGCCGCGTCAGCGTCGGGCCGAGCTGCCAGGCGGGGGAGATGGCCGGCCGCAGCACCCAGAGCCAGACCGGCCAAACGGCGACGGCGGCGGCGAGGCCGAGCAGCGCCAACCAGCGCGCACCCGCCCGCAACCACTCCGGCGGGCCGGCGTCGGTCGCGGTCGCCGCCGGCGGCACGACCGTCCGCACGTCCGCCTCGCTCCCGATCGTGAAGGGGACGTAGCCCTGGGCGGTGTGGCCGTCGTCCATCGAGAGGTTGTTCCAGAGGAGGGCGTAGGTGCCGTTCGCCAGCCCGGCCGGGATGTCGACGACCATCGCGTAGGGGTCGTCGACGAAGCGCGGCGCGGCGCCGTCGACCGCCTGACCCGTCTGGTTGTAGAGCACCGCGCCGCTCGCGGAGCGCTCCAGGCGCTCGGAGAAGCGGAGGGTGATCGACGTCGGGGCTGTCGCCAGGATCGCGTTGGCGGCCGGATCGCTCTCCTCCAACTGGGCGTGCGCGGCGGCGGGCGCCGAAGGCTGGAGCAACCCGGCCAGGAGGGCGAGCAGCGCCCAAGCGAGGTGGATCGTCCGGGGCGGACGACACCGGGCGAAGGCATGGGAAAGGGACATGATGGATGACCGTTCCGTAATCATAACGAGGCGTTGATGTGGGTGGCCCACCGGCGGCGACGCGGCGACGCAGGCCCGGGTGCGACGGGCACCTGACGCCCCTCGTCGGTCCGCCAGAACCCGACCGTCGCGGTCGCGCCGAAAGGGATCCCCCTCCAGGAGGCCGGTTGTTGGGGCGCCCGGCGATGCGCCGGCGTCACGTCTTTGGAAGGTCGGCCTGCGGCGGCATCCCCACTGGACCGCGCCGCGGCCGCCAAGGCAGTGGATCGACATGGGCCAGCCCCCTGCCCCATCGCCGTCGGCGATATCGGGCGCGATCGGCCGCCCTCTGACCAGGTTAACGCGCGGCATCATCCCCAGGATCTGCCGCGCTGGGACCGCCACTACACCCGACCCGGGGATCGCGGCGCGCCAGACCGAAGCGCCGCGTCCCCCACCGATCGGACCCGCTAGGCGCGGGCGGTGACGGGCGCGGCGGCCGTCCCGTTCCGGCCACCGCGCCGGAGCGCGAGGGCGAGACCGGCGCCGACCAGCCCCAGCGCGCCGAGCAGCAACGCACCACCCGTGCCGCTCGGCATGCCGCCGGAGCGATCGTCGATGCCGCCGACGACGAGGCCGTCCTCCGCTCCGGCGTCCCCCTTCGGGAACCGGAGCGGCTCGACCGACTCGACCGCGGAAAAGGTGTCGGGCGACGACGTCATCCGTTCGTCGACGGCCACGCCTTCGATCTCGCCGAAGACCCGGAAGGTGTAGTCCCCTTCCGCCGTGGGGAAGAAGACCGACCTGTAGGCGCCCGGCTCGCCGAAGGCGGGCGACAGCTCGAGCGCCATCGTCTCCTCGCCGTAGATGACCTCGGCCTGGAGCGAACCGGCCAGGCCGTCGATCGGCGTGCCGCCGTCTCCGCCCGCCTTGGCGACCCGAAGGTCGAGCCCGTTCTGCTCGCCGACGAAGGCAGGCTCCTCCAGGAAGCCGATGGTCAGGCTGTACTGGCCGCCGGCCACCTCCACCTCCCCGTGAGCGGACACGGCGAACGGGAGCAGCGCCGAAAGCGCGGCGATGGCGCCGCCAGAGGCGGCGGCGCGGATGAAGCGATGCATGACCTGGTCTCCTCCGAACCGGGCGGCCCGTGCCGCCGGTTGCGACTCCGAATCGTCGTCTCAGGGCTAGGCAACGAGCGGGCGCGGCGGGGGTGGCTCGGGGTGCAGCGGGTTGCCCGCCAACGTCGCGACCGACGGCCAGACCGGGCGGACGCGGTCGCGGGTAGCGGTCGCCACGAGCGAGACGACGGTCACGGCGAGGACCCACGGCGCGCGCTCCGCGGAGGCGAGGGCGCCCAGGCGCGGGGTCTCGCCGGACGCATCGGCGGCACGAGCACCACCGGCCGGCGAGACTCCCGCGCCGCCGGTCTCGCGGCCGTGGTGGTCGAGCCCGCCGTCGGCGACGTCGTACCAGAGCTGGATGGGGGAGTGGGGGTGGAGGTGGGTGGCGCCGCCGCGGTAGTCGACGGGCGAGAGCGCGAAGGCGCAGACAACCAGCAGCGCGAGCGCCGGGGGCAGGATGGCGTAGCGGGTGCCGGCCGGTCGTCCCACGCTGCTCTCCGTCGCGTCGGAAGCCGAAGGTGGCGACTCGATGGTAGCACGCGTCCCCGCGGTCGCCTCCCTCCGTCTGGGCCACCGCCCGGCGCATCGGGCAAGGCTACCCGGCGCGCTCCGGCCGCATGCGGCCTCGAGCCCGAGCCTAGCCCGCCAGCGTCTCGAGATCGGCGGCGAGCGCGGCCGGGTCGAAGTCGGAGCGGAGGAAGGCGCGCTGCCGGCCCTCGCGGTCGATCACGATCAGGGCGTCGGTATGCCCGACGCTCGGGGCGGGGGTCGCCGCGCCGGGGGACGCGACCGGCGAGCCACCGGGGGGAGCCGCGGGGACCGGGGAACCGGCGAGGCCGCCTACTACGTCGAACGGGGAGGCCGGGGCGGCGAAGATGCCGTAGTCGCGCCAGACCGCCTCCAACGCGGGCCGCTCGCCCCGCAGCGGCACCCAGGCCGGGTTCCCCTCCAGGCCGTGCGCGGCGGAGAACGCGTCCAGGGCGGCGGCGGTGTCCCGCTCCGGGTCGACCGAGACGGCGACGAGGGCGACATCGTCGCGCGTCCCCTCCGGCAGCCGCTCGTACGTCTCGCGCAGCTTCTCGGCGGTCAGCGGGCAGACGTCGGGGCAGTTGGTGAAGATGAAGGTCAGCGCGACCGCCTTGCCCCGCAGATCGCTCATCCGGACCGTCGCTCCGTCCGGGTCAATCAGCGCGAAATCGGGCGCCGGCTGGGCGCCGAGGTCGGTGCCGGTCAGGGCGGCCTCCCCGCCGCAGGCGGCGAGCAGCAGCGCGAGCAGCCCGCAGGCGGCGAGGCGGGCCGGGCGACGCCGCTGTCGGCGACCGGGCCAGGGACGCATCATGGTGACTCCGCGCTGCGATCGCGAGGGATGGAGCGGTAGGGCGCCGGCGACGGTGCCCGGTCCCGAGCGGCGTCGTGTCGACTCGGTCGGGGGTCTTGCGCGGCCGCCCCCCGGCGCACCCACCCTCGACGACGAGGGCGCCGCGGCCCCAGCGGCCATCGCCGCCGGGATGGGCGTCACCCACCAAACACCGGCCGATGGTAGCACGCGGCGGACGGTTCCCCGCCCCGCCGCGTGCCGCGTTTGGGCACCCGTTCGCGGTGCCTCGCCGGCCGAGCCGTCGCCCGCCGTCGGGCGTTGACGGTCGATTACCATAGACGGGGACCGGCTGAAGGAGACCGACGACGTGGACACGCGGGCCGAGACGACGGACGGCGGCGCGGGGAGCGCGAGCGACCGGGTGGACCGCCGTCCGCTCGCGCTCGCGCTCGCCATCACGCTCACCTTCCTCGTCGCCGAGACCGTCGGCGGGCTGCTGACCGGCTCGCTGGCGCTGCTAGCGGACGCCGGCCACATGGCAACCGACGCGGCGGCGCTGGCGCTCTCGCTCGCCGCCGTCTGGCTGGCGCGGCGGCCGGCTACGCCCCAACGCTCCTTCGGCTACCTGCGGGCCGAGGTGCTGGCGGCGCTCGTCAACGCGGCGACGCTGGTCGCGATCTCGATCCTCATCTTCTGGGAAGCGTTCGGGCGGCTTGGCGAGCCCCCCGCGGTCGAGAGTGGGCCGATGCTGGCCATCGCGGTCGCCGGCCTCGTCGCCAACGCCGCCTCCGCCTGGGTGCTGATGCGCGGCGGCGGGCACGTGCACAACCTCAACACCCGCGGCGCCTTCCTCCACGTCGTCGGCGACCTGCTCGGCTCGGTCGCTGCCATCGTCGCCGCCCTGGTGATGCTCGCCACCGGCTGGTACCTCGCCGATCCCCTCCTCTCGGTGGGGATCGGCCTGCTGATCCTGTGGGGCTCGTGGCGGCTCCTCCGGGAGTCGCTCGACGTCCTCCTGGAGGCGACCCCGGCCGGGATCGACCCGGCCGCCGTGCGGGCGGCGATGGCCGCGGTCGACGGCGTCGCCGACGTCCACGACCTCCACGTCTGGACCGTCACCTCCGGCCTCATTGCCCTCAGCAGTCACGTCGAGGTCGCGGCCGGGCGCGACTGGCACCCGATCCTCCTCGACCTCGCGGCACGCCTCCGCGACCGCTTCGGGATCGCCCACGTCACCCTCCAGCCCGAGGAGGCGCACGCCCTCGGTGGCGGTTTCCGCGGCTGCTCCCTCGACTCCCCGGCCGGCCGCTGCGCCTGCCTCGTCCCCGCCGCGCCGGCAACGAACGACGCCGCCGGTGCCCACCATGGGCATCGGCACTAGGGCGTGTCCGCAAACCCGGTGTCGGGGTACCCTGCGGGCCATGGAACGCCCTGAACTGACAGAAGCACAGTGGGAAAAACTGCGGCCGCTCCTCCCCCCGCAGAAGCCCCGCACCGGTTGCCCCGCAAAGGACCACCGGACCATCATCAGCGGCATCCTTTGGGTGCTGCGGACGGGTAGCCCGTGGCGGTCGCTGCCCGAGCGCCACGGCTTTTGGAAGACGGTCTCTTCCCGCTTCTATCGGTGGCAACGAGCCGACGTCTGGGGTCGCATCCTTTCTGCTTTGCAGCGGCAGGCCGATGCCGAGGGGCGGCTAGATTGGAGTCTGCACTTCGTCGATAGCACGGTGATCCGGGCGCACCAGCATGCCGCGGGGGCCAAAGGGGGGATCCAGCAACGGAGGCGCTTGGCCGGAGCCGCGGCGGCTTCACGACGAAGGTCCATCTGCGATGCGAGCGCGGCGGCAAGCCGATGGTCCTCCTGCTGACGGGCGGCGAGCGCCACGAGCAGCCGGTGCTGCCCGACCTCATGGAGCACGGGGCGGTGAAGCGGGAGGGGCGGGGCCGGCCACGAGTGCGACCGGACGCGGTCGCGGGCGACAAGGGCTACAGCAGCCCGACCGTGCGCCGGTACCTGAAGGAGCGGCGGATCGAGGCCGTCATCCCGACCAAGGCCGACGATGCGCCGGACCCAAACTTCGACCGGGCGGCCTACCGCGAGCGCAACGTCGTGGAGCGCCTGATCAACCGGCTCAAGCAGTGGCGGCGCGTCGCGACCCGGTACGAGAAGCGGGCCGCCAACTATCGGGCCATGCTGACCATCGCCGCCATCCTGCTCTGGCTCGACGCGAGCGCAGGCTCGCCCTAGCCGCGGTCCAGCAGCTCCAGCACCGGGGCGAAGGCCTCGATCCCGGCGGCCGTGCCCGGCTCGAGCCACAGCTGGACGTGGCCGACGCCCGCCCGCGCGTAGGCCCGCAGCCCCTCGGCCACCACCTCCGGCGGCCCGGCCAGCGCCCCCCACCCCTCGCGCCCCGGCGCGATCGGCAGGTCGACCATGACGGCCGCGCTCCGCGCCAGCGTCCCCGGG
>CADCWL010000219.1 GCA_902806405.1 uncultured Thermomicrobiales bacterium
GCGATCACTGAAAGGTCCACCACGGGGCCGTCGGCGGGGACGAGTGAGAATGCCGGTGAAGGGGCATATCCCGTCCCGGGCGACGGTCCCTCCCGAACGGAGGACCCTGTCGACGGCTCTCTGTCCGCTCCGTCCCCGGGGCGGACCACTGGGCTAGATCCCAAGATTGCCCGACCACCCGCCGACGGCGCGGCCACGGTCGGACCGCTCATCGAGGTGTGGGGAGAGCGTCCCGGTCGGCCCGACGAAGTGCTGGGGTCCTCGGGGGACTCGGACCGGCGGTCGGTGGACGCCCTGGGTCCCCAATCCGCCGGTGGACCGCCGGTGGCGGCGGCCCACCTCTCATCGAGGCGACAGCACCCGTCATGGATCCTGCTCCAGTTGATCCGGTCGGTGAGGGGATTCCTGGTGCCCTTGGCCGTTGTCCTCATCTCGGGACGTGGGAATGGCGACTCGCCGTTCCTGGCGATCGCCGGCATCGGCGCCACACTGGGCCTGGCGACCACGGTGGCACGGTGGTGGGCGTTCCGGTATGAGGTGATCGCGGGCGAGTTGCGGGTCCATTCGGGCGTCGTCTCGCGGCAGGAGCGCTCGGTGCCCCTCGAGCGGGTCCAGGCCGTGGATACCGGTGAGAGTCCGCTGCAGCGGGTGTTGGGCGTCGTCCGGGTCAAGGTCGAGACGGCGGCGGGCGGCGCGGCGGGGAGCGATGTCACGTTCGAGTCGCTGACCAGGGCGGAAGCCGCCAGGCTGGCGAGCCTCCTCCGTCCCGCCAGCGTGTCGGGCCAGCATGAATCCGGAGTCCACGACGGCGAGGCCGACATGCGGGTGGGTCCGGTGGGGACGGTCATCCGGGCGCTCTCGACCCGCGACCTGCTAGTCGCCGGTGCGACGTCCGGCCGGATTGGTCCAGCCCTGGCAATCGTCGCCGGAGGGCTGCAACTCGTCGACGACGTGTTGCCGGAGGATGTCTACCAGCGGTTCTCGGGCGTGGTGATGGACGTTTCGGTCCGGGGCATCGTGGTCGGCGGCGTCGTGGTCGGGCTGCTGGCCTGGCTCTTCGCGATCGTCACCACCGTCCTGACGTTCGGTGGATTCACCCTGCGACGTGACGGCGACAACCTGCTGACCAGCGCCGGCCTACTGGACCGGCGTCAAACGACGATCCCGTTGCGCCGGATCCAAGCCCTGACGATCACCGAGGGCCTGCTGCGCCAGCCCTTCGGCCTGGTCGCGTTGCGGGTCGAGAGCGCCGGCTACGGGACCGACGCGCCGGAAACGGGCATCCTCTTCCCGCTGCTGCGGCGAGATCAGGCCGAGGGTCTGCTGCGCCAGGTCGTGCCGGAACTGGCCCTGTCTTTGGATGCGCTCGATGGGCGGTTGAACCGCCTGCCGGCGATATCGAGGCGTCGGTATGCCCTGGGCCCCGCCTTCGACCTCCTGCCGCTCACGGCTTTCGCCGTGGTGATCGCGGCCATCGTCCCGTTCTTGGATTGGTGGGCCGGCCTTGCCGTGCTAGCCCTGGCACCAGTGGCGATCGGTCTCGGCCTGTGGCGGTTCGCCGACGCGGGTTGGTCCCTGGACGAGCAGGGGCTGCTCACCGTGCGGGGCAGGGGGATCGCGCGGCGGACGTCGGTCCTGCCGGCGCGGCGAATCCAACGCCGCGTCCTCTTGGAGAGCCCCCTGCAAAGGCGAGCCGGCCTGGCCACCTTCCGAGCGGCGGTGGCGTCGGGTGGCAGCGGCGGCACGGTTGGGATCGAGCACCTCGATGTCAACGCCGGCGACGCGCTGCTCGCAGCCCTGCGGCCACGCCCGACGCGTTCCGACCCGGCGACACGTCCGGCCGCCGGGGAACACCGGCCGTGATGACCTGACCTCTCGGCGGCGCCGGGAGGTCACCGCGTTGACCGGGGAACGCTATCCGGCGGCGCAGGCGGCGATGCGCTCCAGGGCCTGACTCAAGTTCGCCTCCGAGTTGGCGGTCGAGAGGCGCAGGTATCCTTCGCCGTGGTCGCCGAAGGCGGTGCCGGAGAGCGCGGCGACGCCAAAGTCCTGGAGCAGTCGGTCGGCGAAGGCTTTGCTTCCCTGGCCGGTGGCGGAGATATTGGGGAAGGCGTAGAAGGCACCCTTGGGGCGGACGCACGTGATGCCGGGGATCGCATTCAGGCCGTCCACGACCAGGTCCCGGCGGCTCTTGAAGGCGTCCCGCATCTGGACGACCTCGTCCCACGGTCCCGTCAGGGCCTCGATCCCAGCCCGCTGCGTGGCGACGGCGGTGCAGGACACGCTGTTCACCATCAGGCGGTTGATGGCCTCGACGTATGGGGTCGGCATCAGGCCGTAGCCGAGGCGCCAGCCCGTCATCGCGTAGGTCTTCGAGAAGCCGTCCAGGATGATCGTCCGCTCGGCCATCCCCGGCATCGTGGCGATCGAGACGTGCTCTCCCTCGAAGACCAGCTCGCTGTAGATCTCGTCGCTGAGGACGACCAGGTCCCGCTCGACGGCCAGGCGGGCGATTGCCTCGATCTCTGCTCGGTCGAGGACGCCACCCGTGGGGTTCCCGGGGCTATTGAGGACCAGCAGCTTGGTCCTGGGAGTCACCAGGGATGCCAACTCGTCCACGTCGAGGCCGAAGGCGCGTTCCTCGCGGAGGGGGATCGGCACGGCGGTCGCACCCGAGAAGTCGATCATCGATCGGTAGATCGGGAAGCCCGGGTCTGGGTAGATCGCTTCGTCGCCGGCCTCGAGCAGGGCCAGCATGACGAAGAACATGATCGGCTTGCCGCCGGGGGTGACGATGACCTGGCCTGGTTCGAAGGCAGTTCCCCGGGAACGGTTGACGTAGGCCGTGATCGCCTCCCGCAGCTCCGGTAGTCCGGGGGAGGGGCCGTAGTGGGTCCAGCCAGAGCGCAGGGCCTCGGCCCCAGCCTCGACGATGTTCTCCGGGGTGCCGAAGTCGGGTTCGCCGATCTCCAGGTGGATGATGTCGCGGCCCTGGGCTTCCAGGGCCTTGGCCCGCACCAGCACCTCGAAGGCAGTCTCGGTCCCCAGTCGCCCCATCCGCGTCGCCAGCCGCATATCGCTCCCCCTGCCACTGCTGATCAGCCGATCTCCGGTCGCTCCCGGGCATTCTAACGCCCCGCTGGGCCAGGGGGGCTCGGGGGAATCATCTCGCCTGTCGATATTCTGGTACCGCGGGATCACCCCTTATCGATCGCCCGGACCATCTGTCCCCACCGAGGCGAGGCACCACCCTCGTTCGGGGGTCCACGTCCCGGGAAAACCAGTGTGTCGCCGGGTGAGCCAGTGGTTTCGGACTAGATGGCTCACGAGATCCGCCGGGCACGGAAAACACCGGTGCGGCGGCACCGGCCATGCGGGCCATGAGTATGCCGGCGCCGACGGCGGCAACTCTCTGGATGCTCCATATCCCATCTTCTCAGCGAGGCTGCCGTGCGCATCCTGATCCGCATCTTGCGGTACCTGGGCCCATACCGTCCCCAACTCGTGATCGCCTACTCGTCCCTCTTCCTGGCCCTAGCGGCCCAGTTGACGCTGCCCTGGGTCTTAGCGCGGGCGATCGACGAGGGGATCTCGGCTGGCGACCGGGGATTCCTGGTCCGGGCGGTCATTGCCTATCTGGGGATCGCGGCGGTCCAGGGACTGTTCACCTTTGGCCGGGTCTATCTGCTCAACGTGCTGGCCGAGCAGGTCGGCAACGACATGCGGGCCGAATTGTTCGCCCACCTCCAGCGCCTGTCCTTCAGCTTCTACGACCGCTCCCAGACCGGTCAACTGATGACCAGGGCCACCGAGGACATCAACAACGTTCGGGGCATGCTGATGATGGCGCTCAGGACGCTGCTCTTGATGGCCGGCACCTTCGTCGCGGTGGCGGTGATCCTCCTCCGGCTCGATGTCTTGCTGGCCGTCGTGGCGCTGGTGATCTACCCGCCGCTGGTCTGGTACTCGTTCCACTTCGGGAATGGCATCCGGCCGATGTTCACCCGGGTCCAGCAGCAGTTCGGGGTGATGACCTCGGCCCTGCAAGAGAACGTGGCCGGGGGCCGGGTCGTCCGTGCCTTCGCCCAGGAAGCGAACGAGAACGACCGGTTCCAGCACGAGTTGGTCGAGCTGTTCGACCGCAACGTGGCCGCGGCCAGCCGCTGGTCCCGGTCCTACGCCGGGATGCTGTTCGGGTCCGGCATCGGGATCGCGGCGGTGGTCTGGCTGGGTGGGCACCGGGTGCTGGCCGGGGAGATGACGATCGGAACGCTGGTGGCGTTCAACCGCTACCTGACCCTGCTCGCGGAGCCGATCCGCTGGCTCGGGTTCGTCGTCAACCGGATCGCCCGGGCGATCGCCTCTGGCGAGCGGATCTTTGGCACCCTCGACACCAAGCCGACGATCGCCGACCGGCCCGGCGCGGTCGCGCTGGGCCGGTCCACCGGCGAGGTCCGGTTCGATGCTGTCCAGTTCACGTTCCCCGGGGCCCGGTTCCCGGCCCTGGACGATGTCTCGTTCGTGGCTCGCCCGGGCGAGACCATCGCCCTGGTCGGAGCGACCGGCTCGGGCAAGAGCGCCATCGTCGGCCTCATCCCCCGCTTCTATGACGTGGCCGCCGGCAAGATCTCGGTCGATGGGCACGACGTGCGGGACCTGACGCTCGCCTCGCTACGCCGCAACGTGGCGATCGTGATGCAGGAGACCTTCCTGTTCTCCGAGTCGATCCGGGACAATATCGCGTTCGGCCGGCCCGAGGCCACCGACTCCGAGGTCGAAGCCGCCGCCCGGGCCGCCAGTGCCCATCCCTTCATCAGCGCCCTGCCCAATGGCTACGCGACCACGTTGGGGGAGCGCGGCGTCTCGATTTCGGGGGGCCAGAAGCAGCGCCTGGCGATCGCCCGGGCGATCCTGCTCGACGCTCCGATCCTGATCCTCGACGACGCCACCAGCAGCGTCGATTCCCGGACCGAGGCTGACATCCAGATGGCCCTCCAGACCCTGATGGCCGGCAGGACGACCTTCATCGTCGCCCAGCGCCTGGATACCGTGCGGTCCGCCGACCAGATTCTGGTCCTGCAGGGTGGCCGGATCGTCCAGCGTGGTACCCACGAGCGGCTCCTGACCGAGGACGGCTTCTACCGCGAACTTTATGACCTCCAACGGCGGGAGCGGTCCGGCCGAGTGGCCGACGAGGCGCCCTCTCCCGATGGTGACGGACTCGTCCCGGTACCCCCGGATGAGGTCGACCCGACCGTCATGCCGGAGGACCAGGCGGCTGACGGCCGGACCCACGGCCAAACCCCGCGACGGGCCTACGCCGGGGCCGGTGACGACTGATGGCCCACCCCCCCATGGCCGAACGAGGACTCCGCCGATGGCGATGATGATGAACGTCGACCCCGATGATCTGCTCGGGAAGGCGTACGACGCGCGGGTCATGCGGCGCCTGTTCGCCTACGTGTTGCCGTACCGGGCCCGGGCCCTGCTCCTGCTGGGGGCCATCGTCGTCGTGATCGGCTGCGACCTGGCGTTGCCCTGGTTGTTCAGTCAGGCGGTGGACGAGGTCCGGCCCGACGGTCCGCGGCGGTCCTCGGCGGTCAACATGCTCGGCGCCGCCTTCGTCTTGACGCTGATCCTGCGGTTCCTGACGATGTGGGGCCAGTTTTACCTGACGTCATGGCTGGGGAACCGGGTGGTCTACGACCTGCGCGACACGATGTTCCGCCATCTCCAGACCCTGAGTCTGACCTATATCGACAAGCGCGGCGTCGGCGCGATCATGACCCGGATCCAGAATGATGTCGGTGTCATCAACGAGATGTTCGCCGACGGCTTGCTCGGCATCTTCGGCAATGTCCTGATCCTGATCGGGATCGTGGTCGTGATGCTCCTGACCGACTGGCAATTGGCCTTGCTGACCTTCATCGCCTTGCCGGTGATGATCGTCGTGATGCGGGTCTGGCGCACCCGGGCGATCGAGACCTACCGGGAGACGCGGCGGACGATTGGCGCCGTCAACGCCAATCTGGCCGAGAGCATCGCCGGGATGCGGGTGATGCAGGCATTCGTGCGGGAGGAGGGTCGCCGCGAGCGATTCGCCGGTCTGAACCGGGCCAACCTCGTCGCGTCCAAGGATGCCGCCTGGTTGGGGGCGTTGCTGCTACCGATCGTCATCATGATCGGGGCAACGGCCACCGTGACCGCGCTCTACGTCGGGGGACAGTTCGTCTTCGACCTGAAGTTGACGCTGGGCGAGTTGGTGCTGTTCATCGCCTTGGTGGACCGCTTCTTCGAGCCGATCCGGGACCTGAGCCAGCAGTACAACGTCATGCAGGCTTCGATGGCGGCCGGCGAGCGCATCTTCGAGGTCCTCGACGTCGAGCCCGACGTGCGAGACCGACCGGGCGCGACCGCCTTGCCCGCGATCGCCGGCGCGGTGCGGTACGAGGGCGTCACCTTCGGCTATGGCAACACCGAGATCTTGCATGGGATCGACTTGGACGTGGCGGTGGGCCAGACGGTCGCCTTCGTCGGTGAGACCGGGGCCGGCAAGAGTTCGATGATCAACCTGCTGATGCGCTTCTACGATGTCTGGGACGGGGCTATCACCATCGACGGCCATGACCTGCGTGACGTGACCCAGACCTCGCTCCGGTCTCAGGTCGGCATCGTCCTCCAGGACACCTTCCTCTTCGGCGGCACGGTGCGGGACAATATCCGCTTCGCCCGGCCGGAGGCCCCGGACGACGCGGTCGAGCGCGCAGCCCGCGACGTCGGGGCCCACGAGTTCATCACCCGCCTGCCGGAAGGCTACGACACCGAGGTCCAGGAGCGGGGCACCAGCCTTTCGGTCGGCCAGCGGCAGCTCCTCTCCTTCGCCCGTGCCCTGCTCGCCGACCCCCGCATCTTGATCCTGGACGAGGCGACCAGCAGTATCGACACCCGCACCGAGCGGGTGATCCAGGCCGCCCTACGCCGCCTCCTGAAGGGGAGGACATCGTTCGTCATCGCCCACCGGCTGAGCACCATCCGGGAGGCCGACCTGGTCGTGGTCTTGGAGCAGGGGCGGATCGTCGAGCAGGGCAGCCACGAGGAACTGCTGGCCCGACGTGGCACCTATGCTGCCCTGCACGCTAAGCAGTGGAGGGGTGAGGAGATCGCCGCCGATTGACCTCTCAGACCATCGCGCGTGCGGAGAGAACCGTACCCCGGTGGCCCCCTCTTGCCCGCCTCTCTCGCAAGGCCCATCCCGGGCCCTGGGACTCCCCACCCTCAGTGTCCTTGACAACTTGGCACGGTTAGTGCGAACGTACACTCGAACAACGTCGTACGTACACGTCACACAGAGATGGGGTAATGCGATGAGCACACGGTTGGTGCGAGGGACATCGGTGGTCAGCCTGGCGGACGGGACGGAACTCGGGTCGGTCGAGCACGTCTATCTCGACCCGACTCGGAAGCTCATCGTCGCCTTCTCCTTTCAATCGGGCGGTGGCCTATTCGGCGGTAAGGCGCGCAGCCTCGTGGACGTGGCCGATGTCCACGCCATCGGGCCGGACGCGATCACGATCACCGACGCCGCGGCCGTCCGCAGCGAGATGGCGATCGGGGATCGCTGTCACGGCCTGATCGAACTGGACGACTTGCTGAAGCGGAAGGTGATGACCGAGCGTGGGGAGCACCTGGGTCAGTTGACGGCCATCCATTTCGAACAGGGGTCGTACCGGGTCTCGTCCATCGAGGTTTCCCACGGCCGCCTCCATCCCGAGACGACATCCATCCCGGCAGCCCAACTCGGCCAGATCGGTGATGACCTGATCCTGGTCACCGATCCAGTCCCGGCTCCCGTCATGGACCAGGGTGCGAGTCCGGTCTCGTCCCGGCGGACGACCGGCCGCGCCGGGTCGCGGGGGCGGGCGGAGACGCCGAGCGCGTCCTCCGTGTGCCGGACGAAGGCCGGGTCGGCCGCATCGCCGTCGACCTCCACGATCGCCTCATCCCCCTCCGCCCCGGCTGGCACGGCGCCGACGACGCGTCGGGTCAGCTCAAAGTCGTCAGGACCGGCAACGCGGGCGACGACGTCGTCTTGCAACCCCACATCCGCAACCAGGAGCGCAGCGACGCGCTCACCGACCGCTTCAAGGACTCAGACGCCCCTTCCGCGTCGCCATCGTCCGCGATATGTGGCTGTCCGGCTTTGACCTCCCGGCCCTCCATACCAGCTACCTCGACAAGCCGATGCGCGGCCAAGACCTGATGCAGGCCATCGCCCGCGTCAACCGCGTCTTCCACGACAAGCCCGGCGGCCTCGTCGTCGACTACCTCGGTTTGGCCGACAACCTCAAGACCGCCCTCCGCGCCTACGTCGTCGACCGCCCCGACGGCGCCGCCCCCGCCAAACCGGTCGCCAACGACGAGCTCAAGGTGGACCAGCCCGTCGCCGCCATGCTCGAGCAGTTGGAGCTCTGCCGCGACGCCTTCCGCGACTTCGACTACTGCCTCTTCCTCAGCGGCTCGCCGAGCGATCGCCTCACGGTCGTCCGCAACGCCGAAGACTTCCTCATCCGCCACGACTACAGCGAAAAGGGCGAGCGGGTCATCGAGCGCCTCCCGGACCACGCGACCGCCCTCGCCAAGGCCTTTGCCCTCGCCAGCGCCACCGACGAGGCCCAGCGGATCAAGACCAAGATCGCCTTCTTCCAGACCGTCAAGGCCGCCCTCGCCAAGGTCACCGGCCGCGGCGACCCCGGCCGCGACGAAACGCTCGACCACGCCATCCGCCAGCTTGTCGACCGCGCCATCGCCCCCGAGGGCGTCGTCGACATCTTCGCCGCCGCCGGCCTGGACAAGCCGGACATCTCCGCCCCCGGCAACAAGACGGGGCCGGAGCTTTCGCCCCGGCCCCGTCCCCTTCTGACCTGTGGCTTCGGACTTCCGATGACTCCGTCAGGCGACCTTCTGCTCCGTCTGCGGGTCGAAGAAGTAGAGCTTGTCCGGCGGCGCCGCCACCTCGATGTCCTGACCCGACGTCAGCTGCATGTCCGGCGGCATCCGCGACGTCAGCGTCACCCCGCTGTTCGTCAGGTAGACGAACAGCTCGTTCCCCAACGTCTCCACGATGTCGACCTTGACCGGGATCGTCGCGTCCGGCGGTGTGCTCGCCTCCAGCCGCGAGCGCTCCATCAGGTGCTCGGGCCGGACGCCGAGCGTCACCGTCTTCCCCAGGTACCGCTCCAGCATCCTGCCCTTCGTGTCGGGCACCCGCATCTTGAAGCCCGGCGTTACCGCGTAGAGGCGGCCGTCGGCGGCCTGCAGGTTGACGTCCATGAAGTTCATCGACGGCGAGCCGATGAAGCCGGCCACGAACTTGTTGGCCGGGTTGTCGTACAGGTCCTGCGGCGTCGCCAGCTGCTGCAGCACGCCGAGGCTCATCACCGCGATCCGGTCGCCCATCGTCATCGCCTCGACCTGGTCGTGCGTGACGTAGATGGTCGTCGTCTGGACCCGCTCGTGGAGCTTGATCAGCTCCGCCCGCGTCTGCACCCGCAGCTTGGCGTCCAGGTTCGAGAGCGGCTCGTCCATCAGGAAGACGTCGGCGTTGCGCACGATCGCCCGTCCCAGCGCCACGCGCTGCCGCTGGCCGCCGGAGAGCGCCTTCGGCTTGCGGTCCAGGAACTGCTGGATGTCCAGCACCCGCGCCGCCTCGTTCACCCGCTGCTCCCGCTCCCCCTTCGGCACCTTCCGCAGCTTCAGCGGGTAGGCCAGGTTGTCGCGGACCGTCATGTGCGGGTACAGGGCGTAGCTCTGGAAGACCATCGCCACGTCCCGGTCCTTCGGCGGCAGGTCGTTCACCACCCGGTCGCCGATGATGATCCGGCCGCCGGTGATCTCCTCCAGCCCGGCCACCATCCGCATCGCGGTGCTCTTGCCGCACCCCGAGGGGCCGACCAGCACCAGGAACTCCTGGTCGTGGACCTCCATGTTCAGGTCCGTGACCGCGTTCTGCCCGCCGCCGCTGTACTGCTTGCTGACGTTCTCGAAGATGACGCGCGCCATCGCCGCGTTCCTCCCGCCGTGAGACTACAGGGCCGGCGCCACACGGACGGCCCAGAGGCACCCCAGTTCACCCCGGCCCGCGGTGCCTTACGTTCCGGTAGCGCATTTGTCGATAATTCGGCAACCGTTGTCAAGAGGCTGTCCGTGGTTCGCGCCCCGGAGAGGACCGCGGGCGGAGGTCGGAGGGTCGACCGCGGTCGCGTCCGGCGGCGACACGGCCGATCGCCGCGCCGCTCCACGGTCATCCGGAGGCACGGGTCATTTCTCCACCACCGTGCCGCGTGCGAGCGATCCCGTCTACGTCGGGACGACGATCGCGTCGACCACCGACTACCGCGTTCAGGAGGCACCGATGACGACACCCCGCGTGGTCACCTTCGGCGAGGCGATGGTCCGCCTCACCCCGCCCGGTAACGAGCGACTGGAGCGCGCCGCCCGGCTCGACCAGACCCCCGGCGGCGCCGAGCTGAACACGGCCGCCGCACTCGCCTGCCTCGGCGTCCCGGCCGCCTGGGTCTCGGTGCTGCCGGACAACCCCCTCGGTCGCCTCATCGCCCGCGGCGCCCGGGCCGCCGGCGTTGACCTGGCCGGCCTCCGCTGGGTGCCGGAGTCCGAAGGTCGCACCGGCCTCTACTTCCTGGAAGAGGGAACCGACCCCCGCCCCTCCGCCGTCCACTACGACCGGGCCGACTCCGCCTTCGCCCGCCTCGCCCCCGGCGCCTTCGACTGGCCCGCGCTCCTCGCCGGGGCCGCCGCGCTCCACGTCTCCGGCATCACCCCGGCCGTGGGGGACGGCGCGAAGGCGGAGACCTTCGCCGCCGTCCGCGTCGCCAACGCGGCCGGCGTCCCGGTCGCCTTCGACCTCAACTACCGCTCCAAGCTCTGGAGCGAGGCCGAGGCCCGCGCCTGCTTCGTCGAGCTGGTGCCGCTGGTGGACGTCCTCTTCGCCGGCCGCGGCACCTTGCGAACCTTCTTCGGCATCGACGGCGACCACGAGACGGTCCTGCGGACGGCGCGGGAGCGGCTCGGCGTCGCCGTCGTCACCCTCTCCCGCAAAAAGGCGCGCGCCAGCCGCTCCCTCCGCCTCGCCACCGCCGCGATGGGGCCGACCGGCGAGCCGCTCGTCACGCCTTGGCGCGAGGTCGAGGTGGTCGACCGCCTCGGCGGCGGCGACGCCTTCGCCGGCGGTTTCCTCGCCGGCTACGTCGCCGACCCGGAGGACCTCCCCCGCGCCCTCGCCCTCGGCGCCGCCGCCCAGGCCCTCAAGCACACCCTCCCCGGCGACTTCCTCGCCGCGACCCGCGCGGAGATCGAGGCCGCGATCGAGGCGGCCGGCGGAGGGACGCTGCAACGATAGTCAGAGGTTGGAAGCTGAACGAACCCAACAAGCCGTTGCCGGCTCGCCCTCTTGCGGGGAGACGGTGACCTTGTCCCGCCCAATCGTGTTTTCCTCGGCACGAGGGGGCTCTCTCAATCGGCGCGGGCCTGGGGGACATCCCTCGTGCCCGGGACAGCCCGGGACGGGGTGGGTTTGCCGAAGCGGGGCCGTCGGCCACAACCCACCACCCACTACCGACGGCCGACCGCTGCCTCCCCCACCCCGGGCAGCGGCGACATCACCGCGCCCGGGTCGAGCCGACCCAGCAGGTCAAGACCGATCCGGGCGCGGCGGAGGCGCTCCTTCGTCAGCGCCACCGCCGTCGCTTCCAGGTGCGTGCCGCTCGGGTAGATGTTCGGGGCATTGCGCAGCCCGAACTTGAGGTAGATCGGGGCGCAGACCCGCACGAGTTCGGCGATTTCGTAGTGGCGGACGAAGCCGCCGACGTCGTCCGGGACCTCGACGTAGACGTCGAGCGGCATGCTCGTCGCCTGGCGGATCGCCGCCAACTGGGCGAGGCTGAGGTCGGTCGGGACGTTGTAGGTGGTCAGGCCGAGCCGCTCCAGGAGACGGATCGAGACCGGGTTGGCGGCGGCCAGCATCACCGAGCCCTTCAGGATCAGACCGGCCGGCAGCTCCCCCGCCGCCCGCATCTCCCCCAGCACCGAGAGGACGCCCTCGTCGGTGACCAGCACGCTCTCGATGCCGCGGTCGCACGCCCGCCGCACCTCCTCCACCCCTTGGACGACCTGCTCCATCCCCCGCGCCTTGGGGGCGACGACGCGGCCGGCGGCGCTGTAGGCCATCGCGCCGGTATCCCAACCGGCGCGGGGGCCGACGAACAGACTGATCTCGATCCCCCGCTCCCGCCCCAGCGCCGCCATCTCGTCGAGCTCGGCGTCGAGCAGCAGCATCACGCCGCTCCCCTGGCTGACGCGGTGGACCGGGACGCCGTAGGCGTCGGCCGCCTCATAGACCGCCCGCAGCGCCGCCGGCCCCTCGACCGATGGGATCTCGATCCGGTACTGCCCGCCGTCCGGGAAGCGCCCCGTCGAGCTCGGCAGCGCGTGGGCGTCGCCCGTCGGCAGCCCCAACCCCGCCACGAACCGCCGCGTCCGCTCCATCCCGTTGCCGTCGTTCCCGTCCATCGTCGCCCCCCGCGCTCCCCGCCGCCCGCCGTTGCCGCATCCTACCCCACCCGCGGGGCAGGGACGCCCCACCTCGACCCGTCCTGGAGTGGCGGCGACGCCGGACGGCAGCTACGATCGGGAGTTGGCTGGAGCGATCGAATTCGGAGCAACGGGGCGGGCTCACGGATGCAGCACGAGACCGTCGTCGCGCGGACCGAGGCATACCTCCGGCAGCGGTTCGCCGGGGACCAGACCGGCCACGACTGGTGGCACACCGACCGGGTGCGGCGCCTCGCGCTCCGGGTTGGGCGTGAGGAGGGGGTTGACCTCCGCGTCGTCGAGCTGGCGGCCCTCCTGCACGACGTCGCGGATTGGAAGTTCCACGGCGGGGACGACGAGATCGGCCCGCGGCTGGCCGGGGAGTGGCTGGCGGAGCTCGGCGTCGAGCACGCGACCGTCAGCCATGTGGCGACGATCGTCGCCGATCTCTCGTTCAAGGGGGCCGGGGTGGCGCGGCCGATGGCCACGCGGGAGGGGGCGGTCGTCCAAGACGCCGACCGGCTCGACGCCATCGGTGCGATCGGGATCGCCCGCGCCTTCGCCTACGGCGGCGCGAAGGGGCGGGCGATGCACGATCCCGAGACCCCGCCGGTCCTACACGCGACGGCCGAGCAGTACAAGCGCGCCGCCGGCCCGACGATCAACCACTTCCACGAGAAGCTGCTGCTGCTCAGGGACCGGATGAACACGGAGCCGGCCCGCCGTCTCGCCGCGGAGCGTCACCGGGTCATGGAGCGCTTCCTGGCGGACTTTGCCGCCGAGTGGGACGGCGGGGCCTGACGGACGACGGGCGCGCCAAGAACGAGCCGTGCGGGCCAGGGCGCTCCATGACGGAAGCCTCAGACGGGTCGACGCCGCCCAAAGAGATCGCAGATTGTCGCCACGTCGGTCAGGCTCGCGTCGCCGCCGTGCGCCGAGCCGGCGAGCGAGCGGCCGGCGGCCTCCTCGTTCCCCGCGCCGCAAGCGTCGGTGACAACGACGGGGATGTAGCCGAGGTCGGCGGCGTGGCGGACGGTTGGGTCGATCCCGATCTCGGTCGCGACGCCGACGATGGCGACCGCGTTGATCCCGCAGCCGCGAAGCGCGATGTTGAGCGGCGCACCCTCGAAGGCCGACAACGTGATCTTGTCGAACACCGCCTCGCTCGGCCGAGGCACGACCTCGGGGACGAGCTGGAAGCCGGGCGAGTCCCGCAGCAACCAGGGCTGGACCCCGTCTGGCGACTCCACCCGCTGCCAAGCCAGCGCCGTCCGGAACCGGGCAACCCCCATCAGCTCCTTCGGTAACGGCAGATGGCGACAGAAGAGGACGCGGACGCCCGCCCTGCGGGCCGCCTCCAGGACGGTGACGACCTGGGTGATGATCCGCTCGCCGTGCGGAAGCTGGCGGATGATGCCGATCTGCATGTCGTCGACGAGCAGCGCGATCCGGTGCGGGTCGCGGACCTGCTCGGGGGTGCCTGGGATGTCGAGACCATAGGCGTGCTGCCCGGCTCGATCTCTCCTCGATCCGTGGGGGGCAACGGGCAGCGCCGTCGGTCGCGGGCGGCTCGGGCAGATCGCTACGGGTGGACCGGCGCCGGCGATTACCTGGCGGCGGCGGCGAGGGCGAGGAAGCCCTCGCGGGGCGGGGCGAACGACTCGATGACGAGGCAGCCTTCGGGGCCGGTGACGCCGCCGTGGGGAAGGTTGGGCGGGACGACGTAGGCGTGGCCGGCTTCGGCGCGGCGCGTCTCATCGCCGATGGTGATCGTGATCGCGCCCTCCAGGACCACGCCGATCTGCTCGTGGGGGTGCGCGTGCACGGCGAGGCTCGTCTCCGGCTCGATCCGCATCCAGACGGACATCAGGGAGCCGCCGGAGACGGCCTGGGCGGCGATGCCAGGGGCCGGCGAAAAGGTCGGCAGGGCGTCGCGGGTGGCCCAGGTGGGGGCCGCCGTCGCAACGGGCGGACCCTCATCGATCCGATCGGGCATCGTCTCCTCCAGCGGTCGTGACAAAGGGGTCGAGGGTGCTCGCTCGCACGGCAGTGTAGCAATGCGCGACCGGCGTCGGTTGCGGGCGGCAAGTGAGGTCGACGCGGACCGAAGCCGGGGGCCACGGCATGGCCGCTCTGCTTGACACGCCCTTGGGTGCTGCCTACGCTGTGGGCGTCCGTACGGCAGTTCGGGGAGTACGTTCATGCCGCGCCAGTCGAGCGTAACCGAGGGGTCGGGTCCGGGGCCGGCGCCCCGCAACCCGCCGCCGGCGAGGCGTCCGCGCTCGCGCGCCGGGGTGACGACGGCGGAGCGGGAGGCGCCCTTGGTCGGCGATCCGGCGCTGGCAACGCTGGAGGCGGAGGCGGCGCGCGAGGCCCCGGACCAGCTTGCGCTCTTCGCGCCGGGACCAGGAGGGGCACTGACGCCGCTCCTCGGCGGCTTGGCGGCGCTGGAGCCGGGCAGCAGCCTGCCGATCGCGCGGGCCTGGTACCGGCGGGAGCTGGAACAGGGGAAGAGGCCGCGGAACACGATCGAGTCGTACTCCTACGATCTGGCGAAGCTAGAGGAGACGATCGGCAAGAAGCCGATCTCGGCGATCGATCGCGGTGATATCGCCCGCTTCCTGGGGGCAGCGAACGGTCGGTCGACGCGAAAGCGGCGGTTGACCTCGCTGCGGCGCTTCTTCCGGTACCTGATCGACGACGCGCGGGTGTTGGGGAGCGACCCGACGGAGGGGTACTACCCGCACACGATCCCACTGCGCACGCCGATCCCGCTCTTCGCGGAGGAGCAGGAGCGGTTGCTGGCGGCGGCGGCTTCGGACGAGGCGTGGAGCCTGCCGGCGATCTGGCTGATGCTGCGCTTGGGGCTGACGCGGGGCGAACTCCTGGCCCTACGGCGCGACCACATCGACCTGGCGGAGCCTGAGCGGCCAATCGTGTACGTCTTTTATGAGGACGCGCGGAAACGGGCCAAGGAGCGCAAGCTTGCGGCGGACGGGGAGTTCGCGGCGATGCACGGGGCGTACCTGGCGGCGAAGGAGCCGATCGACGCCCTCTTCCCGTACGGAAGGCCAGCGGTGAACGGGATGGTGGAGCGGGTGCGGCACGGGGCACGGATCAAGAAGAAGGTGACGCCGGAGACGTTGCGCCACACCTACGCGGTCGGGAAGGCGGCCGAGGGGGCGGACGAGGAAATGCTCCTGGCGCTGCTTGGGCTGGCGAACGACCCCCGGAACCGGGCGAGCGTGCGGCGGTACCTGAAGCTGGCGGAACCCGCGCTGTAGAGGTTGCGACCCCCTCACCCCCGGCTCCTCTTCCCCGCGGAAAAGGGGGGGAACCATCAGGGGACGCGCCGGCCGGGTCGGCTCAACGGATGGCGAAGGGGCGTTCGAGGGCACGGGGACGGAAGCGCTCGACGTAGGCACGGTAGGCGGCGACCTCGTCGGCGGCGCGGGCGGGGGTCCAGCCGAGGTAGCGGACGGCGACGGCGGCGGCCGCACGGTCGGCCCCGACGCCGGCGTCGGGGCCGAGGCCGACCATCGTTCGGCGGAGGAGGGCGTCGGCGAGGGTGGCGGCACCCTCCTGTTCGAAGGCGAACGGAATCTCGGCGGCGATCGCACCCGAGGCGGGGTCGAACGGCTCCGCGAGCTCGGGGTCGGCGGCGGCGAGGGCGGCGACGTCGGCGGCGCGGGCGCCGTAGACGGCCAGGAGATGGGCGACCGTGTCGGCGGGGAGGCCGGAGTCGGCAGCGAGGCGGGCGGCGAAGGCGGCCGGGTTCTCCCCCTCGGGGAAGGCGGCCCCGGGGAGGGGATCGCGGGCGGTGGTGCCGGGAGGAAGGGCGCGGCGGAGGGCGCGGCCGGCGGCCTCGACGGTCTGCGCGGCGAGCTCGCGGTAGGTGGTCAGTTTGCCGCCGACGATCGAGAGGAGGCCGCCGGGGCCGCCGTGGGCGGCGTGGTCGTGGATCACGTGGCGGCGGGTAATGGAAGCCTCGCGGCCGTCCGCGACGTGGGGTAGGGGGCGGATGCCCGCGTAGGCGTAGTTGACGTCGGCGACGGAGAGGGCGGCGTTGGGGAGAACGCGGTTCGTCTCGGCGATGAGGTAGGCGATCTCGTCGTCGGTTGGCTCCACCTTGTCGAGGTCGCCGTCGTAACGGGTGTCGGTGGTGCCGATCAGGAATTGGCCATTCCAGGGGACGACGAAGAAGGGGCGGCCGTCCTGGCGGGCCTCGACGTAGAGGGCGTCGTTCGGTGCGCCGGGGAAGGCGCCGACGACGATGTGGGTGCCCTTGGTCCCGCCGATCATCCGGGGCGATGAGGAGGCGGCGTCGCCGGCGAGGACGCGGTCGACCCAGGGGCCGGCGACGTTGACGACGACGGGGGCGACGGCCTCGCCGGTCTCGCCGGTGAGCATCTCGGTAAGGGCCACGCCGCGGACGGCGCCGTCCGCGACGAGGAGGCGGTCGACGCGGGCGTGAGTGAAGAGGGTCGCGCCGTGGTCGCGGGCGTCGAGGCCATTCTCGACGGCGAGGCGCTCCGCAAAGGTGACCTGGGCGTCGTAGTAGACGGCGGCGCCGAGGAGGTTCCGGGGGTCGAGGCCGGGAACGCGACGGAGGGCTTCGGCGCGGCCGAGCATGCGGTGGCGGTCGAGCGACTTGTCGAAGGAGAGGGTGTCGTAGGCAACCATGCCGAGGCGGATCAGCCAAGGGCCGCGCTTGTCGCCGCGGTAGATCGGGATCAGCAGCGGCAGCGGCTTGACGAGGTGGGGGGCGAGGCGCAGGAGGCGCTCGCGCTCCCGCAACGACTCCCGGACGAGGCCGACCTCACGGTGCTCGAGGTAGCGGAGGCCGCCGTGGACGAGACGGGTCGACCAGGAGGTGGTGCCGCTCCCGATGTCTCCTTTGTCCAGGAGGAGGGTCCGCAGGCCGCGGCGGGCAGCGTCGCGGGCGATGCCGGCGCCGTTGATGCCGCCGCCGACGACGATCAGGTCGAACCGCTCGTTCGCGAGGTCGCCCGGGGAAGGGCGGCCGGACTTCGGCGCGTGCATCGGCTAGGCGGCCGCGAGGCCGGGGGCGGGGACGATCGCGTACTTGATCCCCTCCTGGCGGCCGGTGGCCTCTAACGTCGCGACCAGGTCGGCAAGGGGGCGCTCGCCGGAGATGAAAGGGGCGGTCGGGACGGCGCCGGTGGCGAGCAGGTCGAGCGCGGTCGCGACGTACTTCGGGGTGTGGTGGTAGACCCCCTTGATCGTCAACTCCGAGTAGTGGAGGAGACCGGTGTCGACGGAGAAATCGGTGCCGCTCTTGGCGCCGCCGAAGAGGTTGACCGTGCCGCCGGGACGGACCATCTTGACGGTGCGCTCCCAGATCTCGGGGAGACCGACGGCCTCGATCGCGACGTCGGCCCCCTCCCCGGCGGGGGTCAGGGCGCGGACGGCGGCAACCTGGTCGTCGACCGCCGAGGCGTCGACCGTCTCGGCGGCACCAAGCTCGCGGGCGACGGCGAGGCGGGCGGCGCTGAGGTCGGAGCAGATCACGCGGGCGCCACGGAGGGCGGCGAGGCGGACGAACATGAGGCCGATCGGACCGGCGCCGTTGACGGCGACGGTATCGCCCACCTCGATATTGCTCTCGGCGATCCCGTGGACGGCGCAGGCGAGCGGCTCGGTCAGGCACGCCTCGGCGTAGGAGAGGTTGGCAGGAATCTCGTACAGATTCTGCTCGACGATGCGGGCGGGGACGACAACGTACTCGGCGTAGGCGCCGTTCAGGTATTCAAGGTTCCGGCACAAGCTCTGCCGACCGATCCGGCAGGAGCGGCAGGCGTTGCAGGGGGCGGAGTTGGCGGCGACGACACGGAGGTCGATGCGCCAGCGCCCGCGGTCGACGCCGGGACCGGCGCCGACGATCGTGCCGGCGAACTCGTGGCCGAAGAGGCTGGGGATGCGCTGGATGATGGTCGGGTGGCCGCGGCGGTACGTCTTCAGGTCGGTGCCGCAGGTAAGGGCACGGTGGATCTTGACGAGGACCTCGCCCGGGCCAGGGGCGGGGTTGGGGACGGACTCC
>CADCWL010000220.1:0-3234 GCA_902806405.1 uncultured Thermomicrobiales bacterium
GTGAAAGGCGCTCTAAGGCTGCCTGGTTCCTGGCTCCTACCGGGTCGATGCCCACTACCCGATCAAATACCGTCCCACCCGGACCGACGTGGCGTATCCGATGCCGATAGTCACCATAGCCGAGCCAATCGGGTGGCGGAAGGCCCCGAGCGAACCGGGAGCGGTTAACTGGCGCGTGCCAGGATGGTCCGGCATCACATAGTCCCTGCAGTCTGCCCGGTGCGGCAGGGTTCAGGCCAGCGCGGGGTCGGATGTCCAACGGAGTCAGGATCGAGGCCCAAGCCATCCCTGCCTTCGGTGTCGGTGGCCCGCGGTGCTGGGCGAAGAAGGGTGGGCGGCGACGGACGTGGAGGCTCTTCCGCTTGCGCCCCACGCCCGCCTCGGCGAGAGTCATACGATGCGCTCGTTCATCCCCCGCCCTGACCCCGTGCGTCCCTTCCCCGCGCTGCGTGCCCTCGGCCTGGCGACCGGAGCGACCCTTGTGGCGGCAACGGTCGGGGAGCTTGGCCGGCCCGTCTTCGTCGGCGTCCCGTTTCTTCCCTTCTTCGCCGTCGTCGCGATCCTGGCTTGGAAGGCGGAGCTTGCCCCGGCCGTGCTGGCCGTCGCCCTTAGCGCCGCCGCGGCTCGGTTCCTGTTCCTGCCCCCGCACTACTCCTGGCGGGTAGCCTCGTCGGCCACCGCCGCCCAGATCGGCGGCTTCGTTGCCGTCGGCTCGCTCATTACCGGCGCGCTCATCGCGCAGCGAGTTGCTCGGGCCGAGGCCGAGCGGGCCGCGCGGGACCGCGACCGCTTCCTCGCCATCGCCGCCCACGAGCTAGGCACGCCGATGACCTCCCTGAAGGGGACCGCCCAGCACCTGCTGCGGGCTCATGCGCGAGGGGCGCTGGCCGACGAGCGGCTGGGCGACGGGCTAGAGACGATCGACAAGGAGGCCGGGCGCCTCGCCACCCTCTGCACCGACCTGCTCGACCTGGCCCGCCTGCGCGGGGCCCGGTTCCCGCTCCGCCCCGAGACGGTCGATTTTGCGGCAATGGTCCGGGAGGGAGGCCGTGGCGGCCCGGATGCGGTTGTCGCCGTTGCACCGATCGGAGGTTGAGACCGGGGACGGGCGGCTGGTGGTCCGGGCCGATCCGCTCCGCCTCGCCCAGGTGCTGGGCAACCTCCTCGACAACGCCGCGAAGTTCTCACCGGCCGGGGGAACGATCCGGCTGCGCGTGACAGCGGAGGGCGCCGGGGTCGCGGTGGAGGTCCGATCCGAGGGGATCGGGCTGCCGCCGGAGGCGACGCAGGCGGTTCTGGTTCCGGGGGCACGAGGCACCAACGCCGAGACCGCTCATCTGCCGGGGTTGGGGCTGGGGTTGGCAATCGGCCGCGAGATTGTCGAGGCGCACGGCGGACGCATCGGAATCCGCAGCGAGGGCGAAGGCCGGGGGGCGACGCGAAGGTCTGGCTGCCCACCGCCGGTCCCCCGCCGTAGACGGCGCCGCCCCCGTCGCGCCCCACCCCAGGGCCGTGCACCCCGAGCGGTAACGTGTTCGCCGCGCAGCGAGTCACCTCGGTCATTTCGGTCGGCTCGACCTCAGGCACGCCGTCCCCCGTTCAGCCGATCGACGATGGGCTCCTCGTTGGGCTCGGCCCGGGCATGCCCGCGTCCGTTCCGCCTAACGCCCTCGCCCCGGGGCGCTTCGTCGCCGTGGTTGAAGTGGGGCGTCGCGGGCGGGGCCGACCGCCGCTTGGGCTCGCTGGACGGCGGCCGCGGTTCGGGTGGATCCCCTTCGCTCCGGCCAACGGAGGCACGTCGCGTGCGCCACGACCGGCGCGTAAAGGAGGGCGGCATGGACGCCGAGGCGGATCGACGGCAGGCTGGAGAAGGGACCGTGACAGAATTTCCCACCGCGTTCGTTGAGACGACGCCTGCCGACCGCGCGGGGTGGGAGGAGGCCCTGGCCGCGGAGAGCACGGAGGGGGGCGACGTGGCCTCGCCGCGACAGGGGGCCGATCTCCCGACGGTGGTGCCCGAGTACGAGGAGGAGCACCCGCCCGGGCCGCCTTCCGACCCGGACGATCTCTCCATCGCGGACCTGCGACCGGAGGTGGAGGGCGAGACGACCGCGGAGCGGGCGCGACGCGAGGGGACCGCCGGGTAACGAATCGGGGAGCCGGTTCCCGGGACGGCCGTGGTCTTCCGTCCCGTCGACCCCTCGCCCGCCCGACCCGCCTCCGCCGCCGGCGAGGCCGGTCCTGCCAAGTTGTTGGCGTCACCGGGGCGTGGCGCCTCCTCCGACTGTGGCGACCGGTCGGCTCTACGTCCGGCTCGGGCCGAACCATACGTGCCCCCGGCCCTCTGGTAGCGGAAGCCGCAACCTCCAGATCGTCGTCACGTCCTTTGTTCGCCTAGGGGACCAGTGCTGGGTCCACCCGTGACTCCCGCCTGCTCGGGCTCCACGTGGCAGGGCTCTTGCACCCAGGCCACCGTCGCGGGTCACGCCCCCCATTGCCCGCCCTAGACCACCGGGTTCTCACCCGCCTTCCGATTTGAACAGCCGGGCGGTCGCAGCCCGCGGGGTCGCAGCCCCGCGAATGGGCGCGTCCCGCCAGACATCCGCGTCGCCGCCCGAGGGACATTGACCGTGCAAGCCCCCGTTGCCCCGCCCCCCGGCGAAACGCCCCCGCTCGCAGGCGCGGCGCCGGCGCTCAGCGCGGCCGAGGCGCTCGCCGCCACCCCGTTCTTCGGCGAGCTGAGCGCGGTCGACCTGGCGCGGCTGGTTCCGGACCTGGAGGAGTACCACGTCGGCCCCGGCCACATCGTCTTCCGGCAGGGCGACCCCGGTGACGGCCTGTACCTGATCCGCTCGGGCATCGTCGAGGTGACCGTCGTCGAGGCGGGTGGCACCCAAGCGGTAACGACGCTGGCAGCCCCGGCCCACTTCGGCGAGGGCGCGTTGCTGACCGACGCGCCGCGCTCGTCGAGCGCCGTCGCCGAGACCCCGCTGGCGCTCTGGAAGCTGCCGAGGGAGCGGTTCGAAGCCCTGATCGAGGAGCACCCGCGGCTGGCGCTCCGGCTGGCCGCCGAGTTGGCCGAGCGCCTGGCCGAAGCCACCCATCGCTTGGCCGCCGACCGGCAGCAGGTGGCAACCGCCGCACGGGCCGCCTACGGCGCCCTCGACCCACCGGCCCAGGCGCTGCTCCGCAGGGTCGCCGTCTTCGCCCGGTTCGACGCGGCACTCCTCCGCT
>CADCWL010000220.1:3244-18159 GCA_902806405.1 uncultured Thermomicrobiales bacterium
CCGGCCGGCCAAGCCCCGGGGCTGGTTTGCCTTTGTCCAGGAGCCGGTCCGCCGGTTCCTGCTCCGCCAGCTCCGGGCCGAGCTGGGCGAGCGCGGGCTGAACGCGCTACGCCGCGCCGGTGCCGACGCGCTGCTGGCGCAAGCCGAAGCCGACCCGGCCGACGCCCTCGACCTCCTCCACGACGCCGGGGACATTCACCGGCTCTGCCGGGTGCTCGAGGAGCGCGGCCCGGCGCTCGCCGAGGCGGACCCGGTCCGGGCGGAGGGGAACCTTCGGGCGTTGCCGCCGCGGCTGCTGTGGGCGCGGCCGGTGCTGGTCCGCCTGCTGGCCCGAAGCTGCGCCGCCCAGGGCAAGGCGGAGCAGGCGATCGAGGTCTACCGCGAGGCCGAGCGGCGCGACCGGCCTGCCCGCCGTCCGTCCGCCGCGGCCGGGTACCAGCGGGAGCTCGCCGAGCTCTACGACCAGATCGGCGACGGGGACCGGTCGCTCGCCTGCCTCCGCCGTGCGCTGGAGCTCGACGGGGAGCCGCGCGGCGCGGACGACTGCAACGGGGCGGCGACCGGTTCGCTGACCGAGGCCCCGGCCCGCGGGGAACGGGACGGGCAACCCGGCGGCGTCGGCACCCGGCTCGGCTGGGGACCCGGCTACGCCCGCGCCGCCCTGACCCGCGTCCGGTGGCCGGACCTCTCGGTCCGGACGGTGGTTGCGGCCGGCGTTCTCGCACTGACCGCGCTGGCCTGGCTCCTTCCCCCCCCGCCGGATCTGTCGGTGGCCGGTCTACGCGTGCTGGCGACGATCGCCGGCCTCGTCGCGCTCGGCTTCCTGGACGTCCTCCCCGACCACCTGCTGGGTCTGCTGGTCGTCGCCGCCTGGGTCGTCACCGGTACCCTCCCCGTGGAAGTGGCGGCTGCCGGCTTCGCCGGCCCGACCTGGTTCCTGCTGCTGGCGAGCATGGGGATCGGCGCGGCCGTCGCCCGCAGTGGCCTGCTCTACCGGGGCGCGATCGAGCTGGTGCGGCGCCTTCCGGCCAGCCACAGCGCTCGCTGCCTAACCCTCGGCGGCCTGGGTCTGCTCTTCTCGGCCGGCATGCCGAGCCCCCCGGGGCGCGTCATGTTGGCGGCGCCGCTGGCCCAGGACATCGCCGACACGCTCCGCTATCCGCCCCGCTCCAACGGCTCGGCCGGCCTGGGCCTCGCGACGTTCGTCGGCTTTGGGATGATGGGCCCGCTCTTCCTGACCGGGACGGTCAATGGCCTGATCGCCTACGGGCTGCTGCCACCGGAGGACCGGGCGCGGATGGGTTGGGTGAACTGGTTTCTGGCGGCCCTGCCGACCCACCTCATCCTCTTCGCGCTGACGATGGCGTTCCTGCTCGCCCGCTACAAGCCCGAGGGACCCGACGCCCTGCCCACGGAGACGCTCGCCCTGCAGCGGCGGGTGCTGGGGCGACTCTCCCGGGACGAGCGGAGCGCGCTGGCGGTCCTGGCGGCGCTGCTGGTCGGCTTCGCAACGCAGGCCCTCCACGGCGTCGACCCGGCCTGGCTCGCGGTCGCCGCGGTCGCGGCCCTGTTCCTCCTCGGCGCCGTCGACAACGCGACCTTCGAGCAGGGCGTGAACGTGAGCTTTTTGCTCTACGTGGGGGTTGTCCTCGGCTTCGGCCGGGTCTTCGCGCACGTCGGGCTGGACCGCTGGCTAAGCGCGCAAGTGGGGGCCGTGACGGGTCTGGTGGGCGACAGCGCCGTCCGGTGCCTGGTGGTGGTGGCGGCCGTCGCCGCCCTCACCGGCTTGGCCCTGCGCCCAAGCCCGCTTGTGCTGGTGCTGGGGGTGGCGCTCCTCCCGATGGCCGCATCCGCCGGTGTTCAGCCATGGGTCGTCATGTTCAGCCTCATGCTCGCCAACAACCTCTGGCTCTACCCCCAGCAGAACGTCCTCTACCAGGCCGCCTACTACGCCAGCGGCGAGCGGGCCTTCGACCACGGGCAGGCCCGGCCGCTGGCGTTCGCGTACGCCGGGTGCGTCCTGGTCGCAATCCTGGCCAGCATCCCCTACTGGCGCTGGCTCGGGCTGATCGGCTGACCGGTCGGCGCGGCGCCACGAGCGTCGCGACGACGTGCCGGGGCCGCTCGGCGGGAGTCGACGAAGCGCCGCCCGGTCGCCGCGGCGCCGGGCTCGACCAATGCGTGCACCGTCCCGGCCACGGGGTGCTGCACCGCCCGGCGCCCGCCGGACGGTACCGGCCAGACCCGACGCGCCGCGACCGCCGGGGTTACCGGCTGCGCCGGCCGCAGGCCTCCGGCGTTCGTCCGTAGTGCCCACCGATCCGAACCCATACGCGCGGTTCGATACTGGCCGGGTAACGGCGGGCAGATGCCGGATTTGCCGGTCATGTCGATGTGCCCGCTGTCCGGGCCGATGGGAGCGACACGGATGATCCCGACCAGCCACCGAACCGACGGTCCACAGCCAGCCCGAGCCGATCGCATCCGGCTCGGCGGTCTTCGTCCGTCCCGATCGGCCGCGTTCCTGCTGCCGCTCGTCGTGCTCCTGACCCTGCTGGCCCCCGTCGGCGCCGAGGCCGCCCTCCCGCCGGGGTTCGCGGACGAGAAGGTCGTCGACGTTCCCCTGCCGACCGCGCTGGCGTTCACGCCGGACGGCAGGATGTTGGTCACCGCCAAGCCGGGCGTGCTCTACGTCGGGGCGAACGGGAACCCGGGCGGCACCGTCGAGAAGGCGCTCACCATCACGCCCAAGGTCTGCTCCAACTACGAGCGCGGCCTGCTCGGCGTGGCCGTCGACCCGGAGTTCGCGAGCAACGGCTTCGTCTACCTCTACTACACCTTCAAGAAGTACGGGAACTGTGACCGCGACACCGGCAAGGTTCCCGTCAACCGCGTCTCGCGGTTCGTGATGACGGGGAGCACGATCGCGCCGGCCTCCGAGAAGGTCCTGCTCGACAACATCACCTCCCGCCACGGCAACCACAACGCGGGGGATCTGGAGTTCGGCAAGGACGGCTACCTCTACGTCTCGATCGGCGACAGCGGCTGCGACCTCAACGACACCGTCGCCAGCGACCTCTGCGGTCCGGACAATGCCAACGCGCGGCGGCCCGAACTGCTGCTCGGCAAGATCGCCCGGATCACCCGCGACGGCGGCATCCCCCGCACCAACCCGTACACCGGCGAGCGCTCCGGGCGCTGCGCCGCGAACGGCCGGACGATGCCCGGCTACCAATGCCAGGAGACCTTCGCCAGCGGGCTCCGCAACCCGTTCCGCTTCGCCTTCGACCCGAACGCGAGCGGCACCCGCTTCCTGATCAACGACGTCGGCCAGTACACCTGGGAGGAGATCGACGAGGGGCGCAAGGGAGCAGACTACGGCTGGAACGAACGGGAAGGCTTCTGCGCCAACGGCACGACGAACTGCAGCATGGCGGCCACCGTCGGCCGATACACCAGCCCGATCCACCATTACCCGCACACCAGCGGGTGCAGCTCGGTCACCGGCGGCGCCTTCGTGCCGAAGGGCGTCTGGCCGGCGGAGTACGACGGCAACTACCTCTTCTCCGACTACGTCTGCGGCGGCCTCTACCGGCTCCTCCCCGACGGCAACGGCGGGTTCCAACGGCCGTCGGTGGGGCGGGTCGGGACGCCCTTCGTACCGCAGGGGGAGGGCTCGCCGGTCCACCTCCGATTCGGCCCGTACGGCAGCAGCCAGACGCTCTACTACACCTCGTTCGTCGGGGGTGGCCAGGTGCGACGCATCGTCCCCACCGAGACCACCAACCAGCGCCCCACCGCCCGCGCCTCCGCCGAGCCGACCCAGGGTGCCGCTCCGCTCGACGTCGCCTTCGACGGGAGCGTCAGCAGCGACCCAGACGACGCGTCGCTCACCCACGCCTGGGACTTCGGCGACGGCTCCGCGGCCGGGAGCGGCCCCACGCCCACCCACACCTACGAGCAGGCCGGGCAGTACATCGCGACCCTGACCGTGACCGACGCCGACGGCGCCATCGATCGGGCGACGATCGACATCGACGCCGGAAACCAGCTGCCGCGCGCGGTCATCGACGCGCCCGCCCCGGGGAAGCGCTTTTCCGTCGAGGAGCAGATCACCCTCGTCGGGCACGCGGCAGACGCCGATGGCGTGGAGATTCCGGGCGCGGAGCTTGCCTGGGAGGTGCTCCTTCACCACAACACCCACGCCCACCCCTACGAGGAGCGGACGGGGAACAACGTCGCCTTCGACGCGCCCTTCCCGGAAGACCTCGACGCCGCCACGAACAGCTACCTGGAGATCCGCCTGACGGTGGCGGTCGACGGACGGCGCAGCCGGACCGTCAGCCAGAACCTCGAACCAAACAAGGTTGCCCTCACCTTCGCCAGCGACCCGACCGGACTGGAGGTCCGCGTCAACGGAACCGCGGTGACCGGGACGGACGCCGTCACGTCGTGGGCCGGGTGGAATCTCCGCCTCGAGGCACCGACGCAGACGGACGGTCGGGGTCAGTCCTTCGCCTTCGACGGCTGGTCCGACGGCGAAACGCGGGCCACGCGAACCCTGACGACCCCCGGCGAGGACCGGACGTACACGGCATCCTTCCGCCCCGTGACGGTCTTCGCCCCGGTCGCCGACGCCCAGGTGCTGCAAGGGCGCCCCGGGACCAACTTCGGCCGGGCCGGGGTGCTGACGGTCGGCGGCGGGCGCGGCGAGGTTGCCGAGAGCTACCTCCGCTTCGTGGTCGGTGGGCTCGACGGTCCGGTGACGAACGCGACGCTCCGCCTTTTCGTCCCGACCACGCGCGGCGCCGCCTCCGCCAACGGTCCGGCGGTCTTCCGCGCCGGCAACCGCTGGGGCGAGACGACCATCACCTGGGAGCGACGGCCACCGCGGACGACGGGCGCGGCGGACGACAAGGGAGCGATCGCCGCCGGCACGTGGGTGGAGTACGACGTGACGCGGTTGATCGGGGCCGACGGCGCCTACACCTTCGTCCTCGCCTCCGCCGCCCGTGACGGAACCGTCTTCGCCTCAGGCGAAACGGCGACCCCGCCGGAGCTGGTCGTCACCACCGGGGCGGGCACGGCTCCCACGGCCAGCCAGACCGAGACCGCCACCGAGACCGCGCCGGAGTCGGCCACCGGCTCCCGCGACGCCCCTACCCGGGAGCGCGATCGGACGCGGCAGCGGCAGCGGTAGCGGCCCACCGCGGAGACTCCGCTCCGGACCGCTCGGCAACCGAGGGCCGGAGCCACCATCGCCCGGATCGGTCGGCCACGACCTCGGCTGAATCGGGCCACGACGGGGGCGCCCCGACCCGTTGAGCGGAACGGGGGGGCCCCGCGTTTCGGAATCCGTCCGGTCCCCGATCTCCTCCGCTCGGGTTCGGTGGCGAAGCGGCGTCTCGGGGTCGGTGCGGATGTGCAACGCGGACGACGCGGCGATCACCTGCCGTCGGTACCGGCCTCGCCGTGGGTCACCGCTCCCGCCAGAGGTACACGACGACGGCCGCCGCCTCCCGCACCGCGTAGGAGAACTCGCCGCCGCCGCCCTGCCGGATCGGACTGTCCATCGCGGACGTGCCGAACGCGGTCAGGCCGAGGTCGCGAGCCATCAGCTTGACGCGGAGGAGGTGAAAACCGTCGCTGACGAGCAGCACGCGGTCGCGACCCACCCCCTCCAGGAGGGCGGCCACGCCACGCATGCTGTCCCACGAGTTCCGCCCCTCGTTCTCCAGGAGGATCGCGTCGGCGGGGACGCCCCGCTCGACGAGGTAGTCGCGCGCCGCCTCGGCCTCGGTGAAGGTGTCCCCCGGGGCGCGCCCGCCCGCGGCGACGATGGTCGGCGCCATGCCGGCCCGGTAGACCTCCAGCGCGCGGTCGAGCCGGGCCTGGAACACCCGACCGGGACGCCCGTTGTACTGCGCGGTGCCGAGGACGACGATCGCGTCGACCGGCCGGGTCTGGTCGGTCCGCGCCTGCCGGTAGATGGCCGCGACCAGCACCACGCCGAGCAGCCCGGACGCCAGCGCGGCGAAGATCGCCCCGGTGACGATCCAGCGCCAGACCTCGCCAAAGAAGGAGCGGCGGCCGCGGCGCGTGCCGCGCGGCGCGTCGGCCGGCGGTGTCCCATCGCGGAGGCGGCGAACGGTCGCGTCGTCCGACCACAACGGTTCGGGGTCGGCGACGGGAGGGGGGGCGACGCGCTCGGCGTCACGGACAGGGCTCATGGGGGGATGATGGCATCGGGGGGATGCGGGTTCAAGGAGAGAGCGTTCGCGGGAGGCTACCGATCCCGGGTATCGACGGGGAGGACGCACCGCCGGCGCGGCCGTCTCCGGCAGCCCGGGACGAGTCCGTCACCCCCCCGCCGGCTCCGTCTGGTCCCGCTCCCCCTCCACCGCCGGCTCCGACTTGTCCGTCTCATCCGGGCGGCGGCCGAGCTTGCCCGCCTCGACGAGGGTGCCGAGGACGTCGTTGATGACGCGGACGCCGAGCAGCGAGGTGGCATCACCGACGTCGTACGGGGGCGCCACCTCGACCACCTCCAACCCCGCCAGGCCCTCGCGGGTGACGATGTCGAGCATCCGGAACGCCTCCCGCGGCAGGAGGCCGCCCGACTCCGGGGTGCCGGTGCCGGGGGCGAAGCCGGGGTCGATCGAGTCGACGTCGAACGAGAGGAAGACCGCCTTCGCATCCTTCCAGGCGATCTCCAGCGCCATCTCGGCGACCCGCTCCAGGCCCCAGCGGTCGATGTCGGTGATCGTGATCACCGTCGCCCGCCGCTCCCGCGCCACGCGGACGCCGCCGCGGCTGCCGGTCCAGCCGCCGATCCCGATCTGGACCAGGTTGGTCGCCGGCGCGTTCGGGATGTTGGTTGCGTGGAAGAAGGGTGTGCCGTGCATCCGCTCGTCGAGGTTGTACTCAGAGAGGTCGCTGTGGCGGTCGAAGTGGATGATGCCGACGTTGCCGTCGACGTAGGGGGCCAGACCCCGCACGTCCGGGTAGCCGATCGAGTGGTCGCCGCCGAGGATGACCGGGAAGACGGCCCGCTCGTGGAGGTAGGCGACCGCCTTGTCGATCTGGTCGAAGGTCTTCTCAATGTTGGCCGGGATCACCGTCACGTCGCCGACGTCGACGATCTCGAGCGACTCCTGGAGGTCGATCCCGCGCTCGAAGTTGTAGCCGCTGCCCAGGCCGGAGATGGTCCGCATCGCTCCGGGGCCGAAGCGGGTGCCGGAGCGGAAGGTGGTGCCGCCGTCGAAGGGGACGCCGATCACCGCCACGTCCTGCCCGCCGAGCTCGCGCATGTCGGCCAGGAACGGGCGGCCGGCGAACGTGCCGGAGTTGGAGAAGCGCCAGCCGCTCCGGTTGAAGAGGGGGATCGTCCGGTCGTTGATGCTCGCCGCCGAGGGCAGCCCCAGCTCCAGGTTGATCCGCTGCTGCTCCTTCGAGCGGTCCGAGGGGAGCTGCGCTTCGCGCTGCAGCATCCGGGTCCCGTGCAGTTGCTCGCGATCCATGCTCCCCCCCGGTGGCGTGTCGGCTCCGCCTACCTTAGCCGAGGGAACGGCGGGGGGGAAGGGGGAGGCGGAGGAGGAGCCGGGGTGGAGGACGGCAGCCCCGCTCCGTCATCCCGAGGAAGGAGGGGTCCCTCCGTCGCCGCGCCACGTGGGAACGATCACTCCTTCCAGGAGACGACAGCGCAGCGGGTGGCCCGACCCGGGACGGGGCGGGGATGCAGCGTGCGACACCTCCTAGGTGGAGGCGCCGCCCGGTGCCTCCTCCAGGAACGCCGCCACCTCGCGCGCGAACGGCTCGGCGAGAACGACCGTGTAGTGGTCCGCGCCCGGAATCTCGACCAGCCGGCTGCCGGGGACCGCGGCCAGGAGGCGGTCTGCCTCCGCCCGCGGGAGGATCTGACCGCGCTCGCCGCCGAGGAGGCCGACGGTGGCGCGGACGATCAAGGTCGGGGCCTCGACGCGGGCCGGCAGGGCGTCGGTGCGGGTAAAGACGATTGCGGCCTGCTCCTCGCCGATCGCCGCCCTCGGCACACTCGAGCGAGCGGTGCCGTCGGGCAAGGTCTCGGCGTCGTAGCGGTAGTACCGCTCGCCGAAGGGGTGCCACGGCAAGCGCGAGCCCGCGCGCATGGCCACCAGATAGGCGTCGAGGGACGGGTAGACCTCGCCGAGACGAGCCAGGGCGGGGGCAATCGCCTGGTAGGTGTCGGGGGGGAGCGTGCCGCCGGCATCGACCAGGACCAGGCGTCCGAGGCGAAGGGGGTGGACGGCGGCCAGGTAGAGACCGACCAGGGCGCCCAGGGAGTGGCCCACCAGATGGACCGACGGAAGGCCGAAGGCGTCGCAGAGGGCGAGCAGGTCGTGGGCGTGGAAGGGGAGACCGTAGCCGTGGGGCGGCTTGCCGCTCCGGCCCCGGCCGCGAAGATCGGGGGCAAGCACGAACCAGCCGCGCGCCGCGAGGGCGGGGCCAAGGTCGAACCAGGTTCGGCTGTTGGCGGTGATGCCGTGGACGAGGAGCACGCTTCGCCCGGGGCCGGCCGGCGCGCCCCAGGTCGCGACGCGGAGGGTGATGCCGTTGACCGCCACGTCGCGCTCGATGGGGTCGCCCTCTTCTCCCGTCATTCCACGCCACCCTTCCCCGCCAGCGTCGGCGTGCTCCCGCCCAGCGCCCGCCGGAGCGGTCCGAGGCGACGTCCGGCGAAGGCGCCGGCGAGGCCCTGCGGAAAGAAGAGCACCAGCCCGACGAAGATCAGCCCGAAGACGAAAAGGGGATCGCGCAGCGGTTCGCGGAGGACCGCCGGCAGACCGGCGACCGCGTCGGAGCCAGCCCACACGGTCAGCCGGACGTTGAGGTAGTGGTACAGGACGGCGCCGGCGACCGGTCCCCAGAGCGAGCCGGCGCCGCCGATGATCACCATCAGGAGGAGGGCGACGGTGAGGTCGGCGCCGACGGCGCGCGGGGTGGCGCCGCCGGTGAGGAAGAGGTAGACCACGCCGCCGACGGTCGCCAGAGCGCCGGAGACGACGAAGGCGAGCAGCTTGAAGGCGTAGGGCCGGAGGCCGAGCATCTCCACCCGCCGCTCGTTCTCCCGGATCCCCTGCCAGACGCGGCCGGCGGGCGAGGTGACGAGGCGGAGCGAGAGGAGGTAGACGAGGATCAGGACCGCCAGCGTCAGCCAGTAGAGATTGTCCGTGTTGACGACGCCGACCATCCAGCGCGGCAGCCGGCGGAACGGCAGGCTCAACCCCTCCTCACCGCCGGTCAACCCGCCGACATTCTTGCCGACGAGGACCGCGCCGGCCTGCGCGAAGGCGAGGGTCACCATCGCGAAGTAGACGCCCTGCGTCCGCAGCGCCAGCGCGCCGATGACCGCGGCGAGCAGCGTGCCGGCGACGAGCGCGAAGGCGACCGCCGGCACCAGCCCCCACCCCCACTCGCCCAGCGCGATCGTCGGTAGGTAGACGCCGGCGCCGAAGAAGAGAGCGTGGCCGAAGGAGAGGACGCCCGTGTAGCCGAAGAGGAGGTTGTAGGCGAGCGCGGCGATGCCGAAGGCAAAGCCGACCGCCAGCAGCTGGAGGTTGCCGGGACCGTTCAGCGGTCCGTCGAGGAGGACCGGAACGGGCGCGGAGACGAGCGGTGCCGCCAGCAGCCCGACCAGGATCGCGACCGGGAGCAGAGGGCGCAGCCGTCCGCCGCCGCTCACTGCAGCGTCCCGAGGAGGCCGCGCGGGCGGACGAGGAGGACGACGGCGAGCAGCAAGACGACGACGAAGTCGCCAGCCCAGCTCGTGTAGTAGTTGCCGAACTGCTGGGCAAGGCCGATCACGACCGCCGCCAGGGCGCTGCCGGTGACCGAGCCGAGGCCGCCGATGACGACGACGATGAAGGCGAAGATGAGGTTGACCGAGCCGAAGTTCGGGTTGATCGACCCGAAGTAGGCGGCGCCGAAGACGCCGCCCAGTCCGGCCAGTGCCCCGCCGAGGGCGAAGACGAGGGTGAAGGCGCGGTCGACGTCGATCCCCAGCGCCTGGACCATCTCCCGATTCTCGGCGCCAGCGCGAACGATCAGCCCGTAGCGTGTCCGCCGCAGGAAGAGGAGCAGCCCGCCGAGGACCGCGAGGGCGGCGGCGATCAGGAGAAACCGGTTGTTCGGCACCCGCGCCCCGAACACGGTGCTCGTGGCCACCAACCAGTCGGGCTGCGGAAAGGGGCGGGCGTCCGGCCGCCAGATGACCGACGTCAGCTGGCTGAGGGCGAGGCCGATCCCGAGGGTGACGAGCACCTGGTAGATCGGGCGGCGGTAGAGCGGGCGCAGGAGACCGATCTCGACGGCCGCCGCCAACGCCGCGACCGCGAGCGTGGCGGCCACCAGCGCGAGGAGGAACGCGCCGGTCGGGCCGAGAACGTCCGCGGCGCGGCCGACGGTCCACCAGGCGACGTAGGCGCCCCAGGTGAAGAAGGCGCCGTGGGCGAAGTTGAGAACGTCCATCAGGCCGAAGATCAGGGAGAGCCCGGCCGCCAGGAGAAAATACATCGCGGCCAGTGCGAGGCCGGTCAACGTCAGCAGGACGATGGTGCTCACGCCCGCGCCCCCGCCCCGAGGTAGCGGGCTTGCAAGGCCGCGTCCTCGGCAACCTCGGACATCGCCCCGGTGAAGACGACCCGCCCGTCGTCCAGGACCACCGCGTCGTCGCCGAGGGCGCGGGCCACGGCGAGGTTCTGCTCGACGAGCAGGATCGTCGTCGTCCCCTTGATCGCCGCCAGCGCGTCGGTCATCTGGGTGACGACGACCGGGGCGAGGCCCTTCGAGGGCTCGTCGATCAGGAGGAGACGGTTGTCGTTGACCAGGGCGCGGGCGATCGCGACCATCTGCTGCTGGCCGCCGGAGAGGGAGCCGGCGCGCTGCCCCGCCCGCCGCTCCAGGTCCGGGAAGAGCGCGTGGACGCGGGCGATGCCGTCGCGCGGGGCGCCGGGCCGCTGCGCCAGCCGCAGGTTCTCGGCGACGGTCAGACCGCCAAAGACGTCCCGGTCCTCCGGCACGTAGCCGACCCCGCGGCGGACAAGGGCGTGCGGCCGAACGCCGACGACCGCTTCGCCGGCGAAGTCGATCGCGCCCCGCGCCGCCGGCAGCAGGCCGAGGATCGTCCGCAACGTCGTCGTCTTGCCCGCGCCGTTCCGGCCGAGGAGGACGGTGACGCGACCGGGGAGGGCGCCGAAGGAGACCCCCTGGAGGATGTGCGACTCGCCGATGTAGGCGTGGACGTCCGTCAGCCGTAGCAGCGGCTCGACGCCCGAGCCGGCCCCCCGGATCGCCGGAGCGGCGGCGATCACGCGACGCCCAGGTAGGCGGAGCGGACGAAGGGGTCGGCCATCACGGCGTCCGGCGCTCCGTAGGCGACGAGGGCGCCGTTGGCCAGGACGGCGACCCGATCGGAGAGGTCGTGGACCGCCTCCATCTTGTGCTCCACCATCAGCACCGTCTTCCCTTCCACGCGGCGGATGCGGCGGATCACGTCGAGCATGACCGGCACCTCCTCGGCACTGACGCCGGCGGTCGGCTCGTCGAGCAGGAGCACCTCCGGCTCGCCGCAGAGGAGGAGGGCGAGGTCGAGCTTGCGCTTGTCGCCGTGGGCGAGGGCCGCGGCGAGGACGGCGTCCTTGCCCCGCAGGCCGACCGTCTCCAGCGCCCACGCCGCGCGCTCCGTCGCCCGGCGGTCACCCCCCGCGCCCCGCCAGAACGCGAAGTTGCCCGGCCGCGCGGCCTGGGCGGCAAGGCGGGCGTTCTCCAGCGTCGTCAGGCCGGGGAAGATGGCCGTCAGCTGGAAGGAGCGGCCGAGACCGCGCCGCGCGCGAGCCGAAGGGGAGAGCGGGGTCAGGTCGGCGCCGCGGAGCAGGACGCGGCCGGCGGTCGGGCGGTAGAGCCCGCTGAGCAGGTTGAAGAGGCTCGTCTTCCCCGCCCCGTTCGGGCCGATGACGGAGACGAACAGTCCCTCCGGCACGGCGAAGGAGACGTCGTCGACGATCGTCGCGCCGCCGAAGCGAAGCGTCAGACCCCGCGTCTCGAGAACCGCCGGCGCGTCCGCGTCGAACGCGACGTGGGCCGGCCGATCCGTGCCCATGCTCGCCACCGCCGCCGGCCCAATGCCCGCCACTATCCCTCGGCGACCGGCGGCGCCACCTCCTCCGGCGTCAGGGTCGCGATCGGTTCCGGCTCGAAGCCGTCCCCCTCCGGCACGAGGCGGACCTGGAACATCGGCTGGAGGAGGGCGTGGTCCTCGGGGCGGACGGTGTAGTCCCCCTTCGGCCCCGCGAACGCGAAGCCTTCGAGGGCTTCGATCATGGCGTCGACGTCCTCGCCGTCCGTCTCGCCGACGGCCCGCGCGATCATCTGGGCGCCGGCGAAGCCGTCGGGGGTGAAGAGGTCGGGGACGGCCCCTTCCTCTGCCAGCCGCTCGACCAGGAAGCGGTTGGCCTCGGTGTCGGGCGCGCGGTAGACGTAGTGGGAGAGGAACGAGATCTGCTCCGCCGCCGGGCCGAAGACGGGGTAGGAAGCGCGCTGGTCGAGCCCGGTGACGACGCGGGTCGCGGCCAGCACCTCCTGGCCCGCGAGCGCCTGGTACATTGCGGTGGCCGTGTTGCCGGCCCAGGCGATGAAGAGCAGGTCCGGGCCCCGGTCGAGAATCTGCTGGGCGGCCGGGGCGAAGTCGAGGACCTCCTGCCCGATCAGCAGGTTGTCGACGCTCGCTCCCTCGCCGCCGAAGACCGTCTCGACCGCCGCCACGTTCGCCTGGCCGAAGGCGGTGTCCTGACCGAAGACGAGGACGTTCTGCCCCTCCAGGCCTTCCAGGAAGGAGGCGGCGGTCAGGATGTCCTGGTAGGTCTGGCGGCCGGAGCGGAAGGTGTACCGGTTGATCCCGGTGATGCCGTCGGTGGCGGCCGGGCCGCTGACGAAGAGGACGCCGTTCTGCTCGGCAAGCGGGGCGACCTGGAGGGCGACGCCGGAGACGACCGAGCCGGCCACGACCTTGAGTCCCTGGCCGATCAGGTCGCGGGCGGCGGCGACCCCGGTATCCGGCGTCCCGGCGTCGTCGCGGACGACCGTCTCGATGCGGTGCCCGCCGACGATGCCGGTGCCGCGGGTCGCGTAGTCGAGGCCGATCGCGAACCCCTTCAGGTACTGCTCCCCGTAGCTCTGGAGCGGCCCCGACTGGGAGGTGACGATGCCGACCTGGACGGTGTCGCGCGCTTCGGTCTCGCCCTCAGGCGTCGCCTGCGCCCCGGCGCGACCGCGGAGCAGCGCCGCCGAGGTCAGCGCGGCGGCACCGCCGACGAGCGTGCGTCGCGAAAGGCGGCCGCGTCCCTGCTCGATCACCTGTCCGTTCCCCCTCGGGTTCTCGACCCGCTTCGCCGTCGTCCGGCCGCCGTCGTCCGGGCCAGTGTGCCGAATTATACGATCGGATGCCCGCGGGCGGAATCGCGCCCAGCCCTACTCCGACCCGTCCCCCCGCGCCGCCGCGATCTCCGCGACGGCGGTCGGGTTCTCCAGCGCCGTGACGTCGCCGGGCGGCAGGCCGAGGTAGGCGGCGCGGACGACGCGCCGCATGATCTTCGCGTTGCGCGTCTTCGGCAGGTCGCCGACGAAGCGGACCGTCTCCGGTCGCATCGCGGCGCCGAGGTGGGCGGCAACCGTCTGCCGCACCTCGTCCGCGAGGGCCGGCGAGGGGAGGTGCCCCGGCGCCAGGACGGCGAAGACGACGACCCCCTCCCCCTTGATCTCGTGGGGGACCCCGATCGCCGCCGCCTCCTGGACGGCGGGGTGGGAAACGGCCGCCGACTCGACCTCGGCCGGGCCGACCCGCTTCCCCGCCACCTTCAAGGTGTCATCCGAGCGGCCACGGATGAACCAGAAGCCGTCGTCGTCGATCTCCGCCCAGTCGCCGTGGACCCAGGTGTCGGGGAAGCGCGACCAGTACGTCTCGAGGTAGCGGTCCGGGTCCTGCCAGAACCCCTGCGTCATGCCGACCCAGGGCTGGCGCACCACCAGCTCGCCGACGGCGCCGCGGACCGGGTTGCCGGCGTCGTCGACGACGTCGGCCGCCATGCCGGGGACGGGCCCCGTGAAGGCGCACGGCTTCTGCGGCCGGATGGTGACGCAGCCGACGATGCCGCCGCCGGTCTCGGTCCCGCCGGAGTAGTTGATGATCGGGCAGCGGCCGCCCCCGACCTCGTCGAAGTACCAGCGCCACGGACCCGGATTCCAGGTCTCACCGGTCGAGCCAAGGACGCGCAGCGAGCGCAGGTCGCGCTCGCGGACCCACCGCGACCCCTTGGTCATCAGAGCCCGGATCGCGGTCGGGGCGACGCCGAGGACGCTCACGCGGTGCCCCTCGACGAGGCGCCAGAGGCGGTCGGGGTGCGGGAAGTCGGGCGTCCCCTCGAAGAGGAGGAGGGTGGCGCCCAGCATCAGGCCGCCGCCTATCGCCCACGGCCCCATCATCCAGCCGAGGTCGGTCAGCCAGAAGAGGGTGTCGTCGGCCTGGAGGTCGAAGCAGTAGGCGAGGTCGTGGGCGGCCTTGATCGGGAAGCCGGCGTGGACGTGGACGGCCCCCTTCGGCCGGCCGGTCGTGCCGGAGGTGTGGATGATCATGTAGGGGTCGTCGGCGCCGGTATCGGCGGTCGGGCAGTCGGGCGACGCGGCCCCGACGGCGTCGTGCCACCAGACGTCGCGGCCGGAGGTCCAGGGCACGTCCTCGCCCGTCCGTCGGAGGACGAGGCAGCGGCGGACCTGCGGCACGGCGGCGAGCGCCTCGTCGGCGACCCGCTTCATGGGGACGACCCCGCCGCGGCGGCGGGCGCCGTCCGCCGTGATCAGGACGGTCGCCCCGGCGTCGCGGAGGC
>CADCWL010000221.1 GCA_902806405.1 uncultured Thermomicrobiales bacterium
GTCCCTTCCCTCAAAGGGCGGTTCGGGCACGCGGCGGGGGTGTCGCGGAGGCAACCCGAACATGCGATCGCAAGGGGCGAGTGTACCACGGGGAGAGGGTGGACGTACACCCCTTTAAGGGAACGGTAACGGTTGGGGGACGCGCCGATTCCGCGCCCCAACCGCCTCTTCCGCGCGGGGACGAGGCGGTGACGTTCCAGGGATCGGGTTCAGCACGCTACGGATCGCGGGCAGGGATGACGGCGCGGCACGATCGGGGTGCCGTCGATCCGATACCTGACGACGATCCCATCCGCAGAAAGCGGTCGTGGCGGTCGTGGTCGAGGGGGTCGTCAGCCGGCTCGGCGAGTCTCCTCGCGCCCAGCTCCGCCGCGGAGGCGGCGGAGCCAGCCGTAGGCACGGAGCCGGGCGTGGTCGACCGTCTCACGGTGCCTGCCGAGGACGCGCAGATCTCGGGACGGAGGCGCTGGCAAGACGGAGCTCGACGACGCGGCGCTGGTCGGGCGGCAGGTGGGCGAGGAGGATTCGGGCAATGCGGGTCTGTGTGACGGCGATGGCGCGCTCCCTCGGGCAAGGGGCGGCGTCGGTCGGCTCGGGGACCGGATCGAGGGCGACGGCGGGTCGACGGCGGGTCGACGGCGGGTCGACGGCGGCGGCGAGTTTGGACGGCGTTGTGGCCGATGCAATAGCGCCAGGCGCGGAACGGGCCCGCACGGAAGAAGGGCAGGGCGGCGACGGTGAGGGTGAAGGTCTGGGCGGTAGGGTTCACGCCGGACCCGGGGGAGCCACGACGGCGATAGCGGTAGTCGGGGACGGCAAAGCGGGCGTAGAGCGGGGCGAAGGCGCAGCGGTCCTCGTCCGCCGGCGCTACCGACGGGGCTTTGTCTTCCAACGGCGACACGGGGCAGGCGGTGGTGGGCGTCTCTATGGTGCGGGCAAAGCGCTCCACCTAATCTGGACAGGCGTCGTCGGAGAAGAGAACGGGGAAGAGGACGGCAAGGAGGGATGGCAACACCGGGAGGTTCTGATTCGACAGAGGGCCGCCACGCGGGCCTGCCCCTCCGCAACGGGGCAACGCTGTCGGAGCAACACCGTCGGGGCAAGCCCGGCGGAGCGGGGAGGCCGCCTCACGGAGATGCGATAACGTGCCGGCTCGCGACAGCGGCCCTGGACGGCCAGCGCTGGGCACCGGGCGAGAGGGAGGCTTGGCCGATGGAGACGGCGCGGGAGCGGGCGCGGCGGCTGGCGCGGGAGTCGATCGAGCGCGGCGACCCGACCGGGTGGTTTGAGGCGTTGTACGCCGGGGCGGACGGCGACGAGGGGGCGGTGCCGTGGGCCGACCTGGTGCCCAATCCGCACCTCGTCGGGTGGCTTGAGCAGGCGGAACCACGGTCCCTCGGAAGCCGGGCGCTGGTCGTCGGCTGCGGGCTGGGGGACGACGCGGAGGAGCTGGCGCGGCGGGGATTCGCCGTGGTCGCCTTCGACGTCTCCCCGACCGCCGTGGGATGGTGCCGGCGGCGCTTCCCAGGCTCCCGCGTCGAGTACACGGTCGCCGACGTCCTGGCGCCGCCCGCCGCGTGGGAGCGGGCGTTCGACCTCGTGGTGGAGATCCATACCCTGCAGGCGCTGCCGCCCGGGCCGCGCGAGACGGCGATGGGTCGGATCGCGGCGACGGTCGCGCCCAGGGGGACGCTGCTGGTGGTGGCGCGGGGACGCGAGCCGGAGGAGGACCGCGGCCGCATGCCCTGGCCGCTGACGCGGGCGGAGCTGGCGGGTTTCGCCGCTCACGGGTTGCGGGAGGAGGCGTTCGAGGACTACCTCGACGGGGAGGATCCGCCGGTCCGGCGTTTCCGCGCGGCGTACGGGCGAGACATCGGATAGTGCCGCGGCGCGGCATCGGGACCGCCCAGTTCCTCGTCCAACGTTCGAAAGAACCCCGCCGACGTCCCGCCAGGTCCACCCCCGGCGGGAATGGGAAGGCGTAGCCGAGACGCTTCAATCCCGGCCGCCGCAGACGCCAAGGTCGGCGATTGGAGCTCCGATCAGTCCCCGGACCCCCGACGAAACACCCCAATGCTGCCAACGGTCGGCCCAGCGTGGAGGGAGAACCCGCCAGTGTAGCATGAACAACGTTAGAGGAATCGATAACCGTGACACAAATCGAGCCCGCGCCGATATATGTCCATAGGGGAGAGAAGCGCCGCGGCTCCCGGTCGGGAGTCTCCCGACCGTCGCCCGTGAATAGCGGCTCGGGATAACGCGAAGTGACTCTCCTCTACAGCTGGTCGATGCGCTGGCCCTCCCGCAGGAGGTCCACCAGGCGGCGGACCTCTTGCGCCTGGGCGCGGTCGGCGATGAGGAGGGCATCAGGAGCGTCGACGACCACGACGTTGTCGACGCCGACCATCGCGATCAAGCGACCCGTCTCGGACCAGACGACGCTGTTGGTGGCGCCCGTCTGGACCAGATCCCCGTGGACGGCGTTGCCGGCGGCGTCGGGGACCAGGAGGTCGCCGAGGCCGTGCCAGTCGCCGACGTCGCTCCAACCCATCTCGGCGGGGACGACCGCGACCTTCTCGGCGTGCTCCATGATCCCCTGGTCGATCGAGACGGGAGCGAGGCCGGCCCAGACCTCGGCGGTGACCTCGTCGCGGGTGGGGTCGTCCCAGCCGTCGGCGATCCGGAGCAGGGCGGCGTGGAGGGCGGGCTGGAGGCGGGCCATCTCGGCGAGGAGGGAGCGCACGCTCCAGACGAACATGCTCGCGTTCCAGAGGAAGCGCCCGGAGGCGACGTAGGCGGCGGCCTGGTCGTAGGCGGGCTTCTCGACGAAGCGGGCGGAGCGGAACACCGGGCCGGTGGCGGTCGCGACGACGGCCTCGTCGGTCCGCTCGATGTAGCCGTAGCCGGTCTCGGGGCGGGTCGGCGTGAGGCCGATGGTGACGAGCCAGCCGGCGCGGGCGGCCTCGGTCGCGGCGGCGAGGGCGCGGCCGAAGGCGGCGCGGTCGCGGACGTCGTGGTCGGCGGCGAAGCTGCCCATGATCGCGTCCGGGTCGTGACGGGCGATCAGGGCGGCGGCGAGGCCGATCGCCGGGCCGGTGTTCTTCGGGCTCGGCTCGACGACGAGGTTCGCCTCGGGGAGCTGGGGGAGCTGACGGGCGACGGCGGCGGCGTGGGCCGGGCCGCAGACGACCAGGGTTCGCTCCGGGGCGGTGGTGGCGGCGAGCCGATCGACCGTCTGCTGGAGAAGGGAGTCGGCGCCGAGGAGGGGAAGGAGGAACTTGGGTCGACCGGCGCGGCTCACCGGCCAGAGTCGGGTACCGGAGCCGCCGGCCGGGATCACCGACCAGAACCGGCCTCCCCCCGGGAGCGCGACCGACCGGTGCCCGAGCGGCGCCAGGCCGCCGGTCGCCGTCGCGGCCCGTGGCGGCCGGCCCTGGCTCACCGGGGTCCCCGCCCTTCCGCCGCAACGACCGGAGGCCGGGCAGGAACAGCGTCGGCGCGGAGGTGGCCGCGGCCGACGCCCTCGTAGCGGAGGCCGGCGGCGGCCGCCACGGCGGGGTCGAGGTAGTTACGGCCGTCCAGTAACAGGTCGCCGCGCATCGAGGCGGCGACGGCGGCCAGGTCGACCTCCCGGAACCGAGGCCAGGGGGTGCAGACGAGGACGGCATCGGCCCCGACGGCGGCTTCCTCGGGGCTGCCACAGAGGCGCACCGCCGGCAGCCGGGGGGCCGCGTTCGGCATCGCCTCGGGGTCGTGCGCGCGGACGACCGCGCCCCGCTCCAGGAGCATCTCGATGACCGCCAGCGACGGCGAATCGCGGAGGTCGTCGGTGTCCTCCTTGAAGGCGAGGCCCCAGACGGCGACGACGCGGCCATCGAGCCCGCCGAGCAGCTTGTGGGCGCGCTGGACGAAGCGGCGCCGGGCTTCGGCGTTGATCTCGAGGACGGCGCGGAGGAGGCCCGGGTGCATGCCGGCGTCGTCGGCCATCCGGGTCAAGGCGCCGACGTCCTTGGGGAAGCAGGAGCCGCCGAAGCCGAGCCCGGCGTGGAGGAAGCGGGGGCCGATCCGGGGATCGAGGCCCATCCCCTCGGCGACGGTCTTGACGTCGGCGCCGAGCCGCTCGCAGAGGCGGGCGACCTCGTTGATGAAGGAGATCTTGGTCGCCAGAAAGGCGTTGGCGGCGTACTTGATCATCTCCGCCGAACGGTGGTCGGTGACCAGGACGGGGGCCCCGAGCGGCGCGTAGAGGGCGGAGACGGCCGCCGCGGCGGCGTCGTCGTCGGCGCCGAGGACGACGCGGTCGGGATGGAGGATGTCGTGGACGACGCGGCCTTCGCGCAGGAACTCGGGGTTGCTGACGACGCGGAACTCGGCGCCGGCCGGGGCGTGCTCGGCAACGATGCCGGCGACGAGCTCGGCGGAGCCGACCGGCATCGTGCTCTTGTTGACCACGATCGTGCGGCGCCCCGTCGCGAGGTGAGCGCCGACGGCCGCGGCGGCGGCCCGGACCTGCCGGAGGTCGGCCTCGCCGTCGGCGAGGGAGGGGGTGCCGGTGCAAAGGAAGACGAAGTCGGCCGGGGGGACAGCCTCAGCGTAGTCCACCGTGAAGCGGAGTCGGCCGGCGGCGAGGTTGCCCGCAAGCAACTCGGTAAGGCCCGGCTCGAAGAGGGGGCTTTCGCCGCGGTTGAGGGCGGCGACGCGCTCGGCGGCGATGTCGAGTCCGACGACGTTGTGGCCGAGGTCGGCCAGGGCGACGGCGTAGCCGAGACCGACGTAGCCGCCGCCGCCGACGACGCAGATCCGACTCATGGATGATCGCACCTCGTTGTCCCGACCGGGGAGCATCGGCGACGCTTCGCGCCGGCACCGTCGATCGCGGTTCTCACGCTCCGTTTGGGTCAAGCTAAACGACCGCCCGGACCGGGTCAAGGGACCGCGGCCGATGACCCACTCGCGCCCACGTCCTACCCCTTCTGACGTACCGGGAAGCGGCATAAAACGGCGATGCGCGTCGCCGCTCGCAACGGTATCGTCGACAGAACGCGACCGCCGGGCCGGGGCGGCAAGGCCTGCGACCGGCCGAGGCTACGATCGGGAGGAAACCCGGAATGGCATCTACACCGCTGCTGGCCCTGCGCTACGACGAATACCGGACGGCGGTGGGAGGGCCGCCATCGGCCCGGCATCGGGGCCCCGTCTGGGCGTCAGCATTCATGGATTGGGTGGAGTCGTTCTGGAGCGACGAAGCACCGCCGGAGCCAGCCGCGCGACCGGCGGCGGTGAGCGCCGGGGGTGGGGGCCGTCCGCTGGCACGAGACCGGGCGGGCGATCCGGGGCTACGTGCCGGACCAGGGGGGGTGCTACGAGGTGCCGCACGACGCGACGCCGCCGGCGCTGGGGCGGCGGGCGTAGTCGCGCGGGGCGCGGCCGAGGCGTCCGCGCCCCGCGCCACCCGGTTCGAAAGCGGCTCCGAAGTCACCGCCAGGTACGGTCGGCGCCAAACCCCTCCCCGTTCGACATCGGTTCGGAAAGCGACGCCGGCGGGACGGCCCCCCCGGCGGGCGAGACGGCACAGCCACCGAGGCAACCGCGGGGCGGCGCATCGGCGCCCCGCGGTTGCTTCGGTGGCGACCCGTGGTAAGGAGGCGCCGCGGACTACAGGCGGCGGTAGACCAGGGCGGCGAGGAGGGCGGTGGCCAGCGAGCGGCCAGCCAGGAGCGGGGTGAGGAGAACGAGGGTGCGGGGCGGCACGCGGAGCTCGAGGTTCGCAAGGTTGGTGACGTCGATCGCGGCGCCCGCGAGACGGACGAAGGCGACCGGCACGGCGACGACGGTGAGGGCAAGAGCAGCAAGCGCGTAGTCGAGGTGGCCCTCGTTCCACCGAAGCGACGCGGTTAACACGAGCGCGAAAACGCAAAGTCCGCCAACGGCGAGTGCGAACGGCCAGCAACGGGTCTGCGCCGAGGGTCGTTCCTATCGGGTGTCAATCTCATCGCCTGTCGCCGAGTACGTGGTACTCACGCCACCCTTCCCCCTGGTCATCGCTCGAATCGGGGAGGGGCCACGCTTTCCGAAATTGATCCTCGTCCGCAAGGTCGCGTGAGTGATGGTTTGAGCATGCTGGCAGGGCGGAGCGACACCGGGGATGTCGACCAATCCATCCGGCGGGTTGTCCTCACCCGCGACCACCGCGGCGACGTTTGTCCCAGAAAGTGGGCTCACGCGCGCGCGAGGAGCAGGATGGTGACGGCGGTGGCACCCCAGAGGAGGACAGAGACCTGAAGGGAGCGATCCTGGAGGAGGACCTCCTCGGGGCTTCCACCGGCGTCGCGCTGGTGGACAAGGTACATGTAGCGGAAGATGCCGTAGAGGACGAACGGGACCGTGGCGACCATCGCGCCGCTACTCGGCAGGTTCGGGGCGGTGACGGTATAGAGGGCGTAGGCCATCACGGTGCTGGCGGTGACGACACTCGTCATCTGGTCCAACAGCGGCACAGAATAGTGGGCGAGGATCGGGCGGTGCGCGGCGGCACCCTCACCGAGCGAGGCGAGTTCGTGCCGCCGCTTCGTGATCGCGATGAAGAGGGCGCCGAGCAGGGTGCAGAGGTAGAGCCAGGGGGAGATGCGAACGTCGATCGCAACGCCCCCGGCGACGGCGCGCAGCACGAAGCCGAGCGCGAGGGCGAACAGGTCGACGGTCGGGACGTGCTTGAGGACGCTGCTGTAGAGGAAGGTGAGGAGCGCGTAGGCAGCCAGGACCGCGCCGAAACGCCAGCCGACGAGTGACGCCAGGGCGCCGCCGCCGAGGAGGAGCACCGGCACCGCCGCCGTGGCAACGCCGGTGTCGAGGGCGCCGGAGGCGAGCGGGCGAAGCCGTTTCCGCGGGTGATGCCGGTCGCGCTCGACGTCGCGAAGATCGTTGACGAGGTAGCCGGCTGAGCTGACGAGGCAGAAGGCAAGGGCAGCGAGCATCGCCTCGGCGGCGAGCGGGAGCCACAACCCCGGATCGGTCGGGCGCCACGCCTCGCCGACGGAGAAGATCAGCGGCAGGAACACGAGACCGTTCTTCAACCACTGGCGGGGACGCATCGCGGTGAGCAGGAGGCGGGGCAGATCCATCGCCCCGCCTAACCGCCCGCGATTGACCTGTGCCGGGACAGGTTGCCGACCGCCGGAGGGGCTCGACTCGCGCGTCCCCCGCCGGCCCGCAGCGGGTTCGCCCAGAGATCCCACGGGGACCTCCACCGTCGTCGCCTCTTCCCTCACGCTCACGGCCGTTCCCACCGCTTTCGGTTCGGGCGCATCCTGGCCCAACACTCCCCGTTCCGGAGGGCCTGAACCGTCCGTCGCGAGCATCGAGTATAGTGGCCGCCTTGGTCCGGGTGTCAACCGGTCGCCCCCGCGCGATCCGGTCAAGACGCGCGCGGCTCGGGGCCTATGCAGGTGCCCCGTGGTGAGCGATTGACGGCGAAGGGACGGTGATGGGGCGGCGAACGGTCGGAAGCGGGTGGATGCCCCAGCAGCCCAGCCAGGTCGGCGGCCGGTGGGCCCGTCCCCGGATGGGCGGCCGATGACGCCGGCGGCAGAGCCGGGGACCGTCGGCACCGACCGCAAGCGGCTCGCCGGGCGCCTCGCGATCGGGGTCGGTCTGGCGATCTTGGTCGTCACCGTGCTAGCCCTCTTCGCCGACGCCCGACAACTGTGGGACACCCTCCGGGCCTTCCCACTCTGGCGCCTCGGGGTGATCCTGGCGCTGACGCTCGGTAACTACCTGCTCCGCTTCGCCAAGTGGCATGTCTACCTGCGCGTGGTCGGGGTACCGGCGGTGTCGGTCCGAACCAGCGCGCTCGTCTTCCTTTCCGGCTTCAGCATGGCGTTGACGCCGGGCAAGGTCGGCGAGGTGATCAAGGCGGTCTACCTCCGGCGGCTGACCGGTACCCCGGTGGCCAAGATCGGTGCGGTGATCGCGGCGGAGCGGATCACCGACGGGCTAGCGATGCTAGGGCTGGCCGGGATCGGCCTGACCCAGTTCTCGTACGGTCGGCCGCTGTTGGCGGTGGCGGCGCTTGGCGCGCTGGCGTTGGTGCTGGTGCTGCAGCGCCCGACGCTCCTCCCGTCGCTGCTGAAGCCGCTGCGGCGGTGGCGCCTGACGGCCAAGGTGGAGGAGCACGCGATCGGCTTTGCGGGGGCCTCGAACGCCCTCTACCGGCCGCGACTGCTCCTCGGCGCCGTGGCGCTGGGGGTCGTCTCCTGGGCGTTGGAATGCGTCGCCTTCTACCTGGTGCTGACCGGGCTCGGGGTGCCGGCGTCGTGGCATCTGCTCCTGGTGGCCGTCTTCACCCTCTCGGCGTCGTCGATTTTCGGTGCGCTCTCGATGCTGCCGGGTGGGCTTGGCGTGGCCGAGGCGAGCGTGACCGGGATCCTGCTGGTGCTGGTGACGGAGACGGAGATGGGGCGGAGCGTGGCGGTGGCGGCGACCCTCCTGATCCGGTTCGCCACCCTCTGGTTCGGGGTCATCCTGGGAGTGGTCGCCCTGGCCGCGCTGCAGCGGATGGTGGCAAGGCGGGAGGCACGGACCAATCTGGTCGGGGCCAGGCCATTTTGGGAGGAGGCGAGCGAGGCAACATGACGGAGAAGCGACCGAAGGTGCTGATCACGGGGGGTGCGGGCTTCCTCGGCATCAACTTGATCCGGCACCTGGATGCCCACGGCTATGACCTCGTCTCGTTGGATCTCGCCGATTTTCCCTACCCCGAGCGGGATCGGGTGACGACCGTCACCGGCGACATCCGCGACGCGGCAGCGGTGGAGCGGGCGATGGCGGGGTGCGACGCGGTGGTCCACGCCGCGGCCGCCCTGCCGCTCTACCCGGCGGACGTGATCTACACGACCGATGTCGAGGGGACGCGGATGGTACTGGAAACCGCCCGCAGACTGGGCGTGCCACGCGTCGTCCACGTCTCGTCGACGGCGGTGTACGGCATCCCGGACCACCACCCACTGCGGGAAAACGATAAACTGGAAGGGGTCGGCCCGTACGGCCAGGCGAAGATTCAGGCGGAGATGGTCTGCCTGGAGTACCGCGCCAAGGGGCTCGTGGTACCGATCATCCGGCCGAAGTCGTTCGTCGGCCCGGAGCGGCTTGGCGTCTTCACGGTCCTCTACGACTGGGCGCTGGACGGTCGCAACTTCCCGCTGATCGGGAACGGCAAGAACCGCTATCAGTTGCTCGACGTTGCCGACCTGGCCGAGGCGATCCGGCTCTGCCTGACGCTGCCGCCGGAACGGGCCAACGACACCTTCAACGCCGGTGCCGCCGAGTTCGCGACGATGGGCGAGGACTACCAGGCGGTGCTCGACGCCGCCGGCTTCGGCAAGCGTGTGATCGGCCTCCCGGCCGCGCCGGCGATCTGGGCGCTGCGGCTGCTGGAGGCGCTGCGCGTCTCCCCCCTCTACAAGTGGGTGTACGAGACCGCCTCGAAGGACTCCTTCGTCTCGATCGATAAAGCGCGGGACCGGCTCGGCTGGGAACCACGCTACTCGAATCAGGACGCCCTGCTGCGGAACCTTGAGTGGTACAAGGCAAACCGCGCCGCCTACGCGGCCAGGAGCGGGGTCAGCCACCGGGTCCCGTGGAAGCAGGGCGCGCTCGGTCTGCTCAAGCGCGCGTTCTGATGATCGGCCCCGAGGGATCGCCGCCACTGCTTGCCGGCCGGCGCGTGCTGGTGACCGGGGCAGGCGGCCAACTCGGCAGCGCGCTGCGGTTGGCGCTGGCCGGAGCGGGGGCAGTCGTCGTCGGGCTTGGCGCGCGGCCCGCGACGGGGGTCGACGTCGTCGCCGACATCACCGACGCCGCAGGGGTCCGCCGGGCGGTCGACGCCGCGGCGCCGGCGGCGGTGATCCACGCCGCCGCCTGGACCGACGTCGACGGGGCCGAGCGCGACCCGGAGCGGGCCAACCTCGTCAACGGCGAGGGGAGCCGGCACGTCGCCGCGGCGGCGCGGGCAATCGGCGCCCGTGTGATGGCGGTGGGCAGCGATTATGTTTTCTCGGGCGGCGGTGGCGCGCCGTACGGCGAGGACGCCGTGCCCGATCCGATCTCGGCCTACGGGCGCTCCAAGCTCTTCGGCGAGCGGGCCGTGCTGGCAGTGGACCCGAGCTTCACCGTGGCACGGACGGCCTGGCTCTGGGGCGGCAGCGGCAAACATTTTCCGCGGACCGTCCTGACGGTGCTCCGCGATCGCGGTGGGATGGAAGTGGTGACCGACGAGGCCGGCTCTCCCACCCATGTGACGGACCTTGCCACGGCCCTGGTCGGGTTGCTCGCCGCCGGAGGGTCGGGGATCTACCACCTAGTGGGAGAGGGGCGCGCAACGCGATGGGAGCTGGCGCGGGCCGTGGCGGAAGCCGCCGGCCTCGATCCCGAGGCGATCCGGCCGACGACGACCGCTGCATTCCTCGCCAAGTACCCGCTGCCGGCATCGCGGCCAGCGGACAGCGAACTCACCAATCAGCGGGGTGAGGCACTGAACATACGCCTCCCAAGCTGGCGGGAGTCGGTCGCGACCTACACGCCGGCGCTAGCGGCCGAGTTGGGTCTTCAGCGGGTCGCGGAGGCGCTGCTCTAACTGAAGGGTTGGAGCCATCCCCGCGCTGACGGCCTGCGCGGTCGTAGGCTGGGCGCGGCGTCCCTCGCCCAAATTCCCTGCTCCAATGAACGCTGAGGATGGCTCAAGTGCGCGGCCATCGTCCAGTTGGGATGGCCACCGGCATGTCCCCGACGTATGTCGAACAGGAGAGACGTAATTTGCGGTCGAGGTAATGAAACGGGCGTCGTTGTTTGCCTCTCTGCGCCCTGTTATCATGTCGGGCGCGGCGGCCGGTTACCGCCCTTGCGTTCGTGCGTCATCGCACGCTCTCGAGGATCGGACGGGCCCGCTGCACGGAGAGGTGTCCGAGTGGTTGAAGGTGCCGCTCTCGAAAAGCGGTGTGGTGTTGAGCCACCGTGGGTTCGAATCCCACCCTCTCCGCCCCCCGTCGTCCCGGCGGCCACCGTGCCGCCGTCCCCGGAAGGGTCGCATAGCCTGGCCTAGTGCGCGCGACTGGAAATCGCGTAGGCGGTTCTGCCGCCTCGAGGGTTCGAATCCCTCCCCTTCCGCCCCTTTCCGCAGGAGGAACTCCGCGGCCACCAACCGGCCCCGCACCGGGGGCACCCACCGGCTTCGACGCGTTGCGGAATCCTGGAGGCCGTGGTGGGCGCCGCGCCTTCTGCGGTCTCCCCTGGGGGACAGTGCGGAGTGAGGCGGCACGACAAGCAGACGCAGGCGCTCGTTACGCCACCGCTCGCCCTCCAATACCTGCGCGAGGGGAACGATCGCTTCCAAAGCAACCTCGCTTCGCACCGAGACCTGCTGCAACAGGTCAACGAGACGCGCGATGGTCAGTTCCCGTTCGCCGCAATCCTGAGCTGCATCGACAGCCGGACCTCGGCGGAACTGATCTTCGACCAGGGCCTCGGCGACATCTTCAGCATCCGCCTCGCCGGCAACGTGGTGACGGATGACGTCCTCGGCAGCATGGAGTTTGCCTGCAGACTGGCCGGCTCAAGGCTCGTGGTCGTGCTTGGCCACACCAAGTGTGGCGCCATCATCGGAGCCTGCGACGGCGTGCGGCTGGGCAACCTGTCGACCGTCCTCGCCCTGATCCAACCCGCGATCGACATGGAGCGGACCGTGCCGCACCATCGGGACTCGGGCAACCCGGAGTACGTGAAAAAGGTGACGCGTATCCACGTGGAACGCGGCGTCGAGCGGGTGATCGAGGGGAGTCCGGTCCTCCGCGAGATGGTCGCAAGGGAAGAGATCGGCGTAATCGGGGCGTTGTACGACGTCGACACGGGCAAGGTCGCTTTTCTCGGGGAAACGTTTCTGCTCGGCGAGGCGACGCTGCTCGACCTCTCCAAGCGTTTAGCCCCGGCCGGGGGGGTCGAGCAAGCGCCACCTCCCGGGCCGGGGAGTGGCGCGCCGGCGCCGGGCGTCTAACGCCACCGACGTCCCCTCACGGGGTGCGGGAGGCCGCGGCGAGGCGGTCGACCGCCTCGCGGGTCGGCATCGAGGGCTGGGCACCGGCCCGGGTGGCGGCGAGCGAGCCGGCGACGACCCCGGCGGCGGCGGCGGCGAGGGCGTCGTCGCCGGCCGCGAGCCGGGCGGCGGCGGCACCGCAGAAGGCGTCACCAGCGCCGGTGGTGTCGACCACGGCGACGGTCGGGGCCGGCAGGAGGGTCGCGACGCCGGCGTGGGCAACGACGGCACCGGCGGCGCCGAGCGTGACGACGACGGTCGGCGGGCCGAGCGCGGCCAGCGCGAGGGCCGCCTCCGAGCCGCTTTCTGACCCGACCGGACGACCCAGGAGGTCACCCGCCTCCGTCTCGTTGACGATCAGGAGGTCGATCCTGGCGAGCAGCGCCCGCCCGGCGGCGGATTCCGGGGCCGCGTTGACGACGGTCATGACGCCAAGCTCGCGGGCCACGCCGAGCAACGCGTCGAGCGTCGCGATCGGCAACTCCAGCGTCGCAAGCAGGACCGCGGGGCGCACCCGCCTGACGGAGGCGCAGGCGCCCTCGGGAAGGACACCGAGGGTTGCGCCGGGGACGTAGGCGATCCGGTTCTGGCCCGTCCGCTCCTCGACCACGATCAGGGCGACGCCGGAGGCGGCGTCGTCGACTTCGGCAACCGACGCGACATCGATCCCCTCGTTCACGAGGTCGGCGAGCCGCTGGCGCCCGAAGTCGTCGCGTCCGACGGCCCCGAGCATCGCCGTCGGCGCGCCGGAGCGCGCGGCAGCGACCGCCTGGTTAGCCCCCTTGCCGCCGCCGAAGACGGCGAAGCCGAGGCCGGTGACGGTCTCGCCCGCCGCCGGCGCGGCGCGGACGCGCGCGACCAGGTCCGTGTTGATGGCGCCGGCGACGAGGACGCGCCCCGACTCTCCGCGGTCAGACACCCTCGCCTCCGGTCCCGGCACGTCGGCTAAGCCGGGCGCGGAGCAGCGCCCGACGAAGATCGGCCCAGGCGGCCCGTGCCGTGCGGCCCGCCCCTGGCTCCGGCGGTCGGCCGGCGTAGAGTTCGCCGTTGTAGAGATCGGCGACGAGCCGCGCCGGGCGGCGGGCGGTCGGCACCGCTCGGCCGAGCCGATCCGCATACTCCGATGGCGTGGTCGCCGGCGAGGGGGTGACGCCAACCCAGCGCCCGGCGCGGACGAGCCGCGCGTAGAACCCTCCCGCGGGGGAGAGGCCGCGGAACCTCCAGTGCCAGGCGCCGACGGCGAGGACGGCGGCGACGGCGAGGAGGAGGCCGCCACCGAGCGCCGCCCAGCCGAGCGGGCCGGGGACGCCAGCGAAGGGCGTGCCGTCGGCGGTCGGTGGCACGGGCGGCGGCGGGGGAACGCCGGGGGTAGCCTCCGGGGTTCCGGGCTCCGGGGTCGACACCGGGTCGGCCTCCGGGGTGGCGTCGGCCGCCGCGTCCGCGGCGCGATCGCCGTAGGAGAGGGCGTCCCGGGAAGCGGTCGGCTCGAAGGGGAGCCAGCCGTAGGCGGGGAAGTAGACCTCCACCCAGAGGTGGGCGTTCTTCTCCCGGTAGAGGTACTCGCCGCGACCAGCGTCGTAGGGCGCCGGAAAATAGCCACCGACGACGCGGGCCGGGATGTCGAGCGTCCGCAGCATCACGGCCATCGCGGAGGCGTAGTACTCGCAGTAGCCGCGCTGGCTGTCGAAGAGGACGTAGTCGACGACGTCCCGGTCCGCCGGCGGCGCGTCGATCCCCTCGTCGTAGGCGATCGCCCCACGCACGTGATTTTGGATGGCGACCGCGATGTCGAACGGGTTGTCCAGGTCGGCCCGCAGTTGCCTCGCAAGCGCCTCCGTCCGCGCGGTGACGGTCGTCGGGAGGTCAAGATAGCGTTCCCGGATCTGAGTGGGGTAGGTCGTACCGGCGCGACGGAGGTCCGCCGGATCCGCGTAGCTGGCGAGGGCGGTCACGGCGTAGGTGTCGTCGACGGCCGGCGGCACCTTCGCGGAGACCGCCTCGACGTCGTCGTAGACCGCGACCTGGCCCGTAACGAACAGGGTGGTCGCCCGTCCATCGCGGCCGATCTCCCAACGGGTCTTCAGGAACCGCTTGGCCAGGTCGGCCCGCTCCTCCGCAATCCGTGCGGCAAGATCCGGATCACGCGGCGGCGGTGCCTGCTCCGGCTCCGCCGAACCCGGGGCCCCGAACGATCCCTCGGCCAGGAGGGCGACCAACTGCTGGAGATCGACCGGGATCACCCGCTGCGCCTGCCCGGTCCGCACCGGGTAGGGCTCATCGTCCAACCGTTGCCAGGAGAGCCGGACGTGCGTCTCGCGGTCGACCGCCTGAACCGTGTCGGGCGCGAAGAGGAGGTCGCCCTTCGGCCTCAGGACCGTCAGCGTCCCCTCCACCGTCTCTCGCTCCGTCCAGACCTGCGGCGAGAGGGGGATCGGTTGCCCGGTGCGGAAGGTCATCTCGGAGGAGTAGCGGTCCCCGGCGTCGTTGATCTCGTCGAACGTCGCCGCCGCGTCGCTGCGCCAGCCGTGGCCGTCGTACACGTTGTAGCGGTGGCCGGCGAGGTAGGTCGGGCGCGGGTCGTCGCGGCGGAGGACGACGACCGGATCGTCGGCGAGGTCGAGTTGGCCGCCGAGGCGGAACGAGTCGTTGAAGGCGGCGTAGGAGCCGCCGGAGCGGCGCCCGCCGCCGAGATCTCCGGCCCAATCCTGCCAGCGGTCCTCGATCGCCGTCACCGGCGGCTCAAGCCGAACCCAGGCGGCGTCGAAGATCGTCGCCCTGGCCGAGAGGGGGAGGTTCCAGGCGAGGAGGGCGACGAGGAGGGCAAGGTTGGCGCCGGCACCGAGGAAGCGCCAGGGGAGACGGGCGGGGCGCGGCGTCCTTGTCCGCGCCCACTCCCGCTCTCGGCGGTAGGCGTGGTGGCGGGCGGCGAGCAGGCAGGCGGCGGCGACGTAGACGAGCAGCGGCGCCATCCCCGCCTCCGGCGCGTAGCCGAGGTTGACGACGGCGATGATGCCCGGCAGGACGAGGGCGGTCGTTAGCCAGCGGCGGCGGTAGAGGGCCCAGGCGGAGGTATAGGCAACGAGCCAGATCGTGAGCGCCATGACGACGACGAAGAGGCCCTCGTCGTCGATGCCGCCGCGAGAGACCGTCTGCCGGTACCATTCCTGGGTCTGCGCCCAGAAGAAGCGGATCCGCTCCCGGCGGTCGGGGATGGCGTCGAGCCGGTCGAGGGCCAGCCAGACGACGACCGCGACCCCGCTCCAGAACGCCAGCAGGTGGGCAAGCAGGTCCGGCGCCCGCAGCTTGCCGAGGCCGAAGCCCAGCGCCAGCCCGCCGAGCGAGACGATCGCGAGGACAGCCCGGTCCGGCGCCCAGTCGGCGCGCTGCACCGTCGAGGCGGCGGCAAGGACGATGACGGCGTGGAGTAGAACCGCCGTCCACCCCTCCCCCGGCGTGAGCCGGAGGGCGGCGACCGCGGCGCGGTGCCCGACGGAGCGGTGCTGGGGAGCGACCGCCACGCTAGCCACGTGCCGGGCCTCCCGCCGCGCCGCGGCCATGGCCAGACCCGGCTCGCGGCGCCGCTCCGACGGCGCCTCCCCCGGCGCTGGCGGCAAGCGCCGCGGCGACGTCGTCGCCGTACTTGACGAGGTGGGCCGGGATGCCGGCGGCGAGGAGCCCGGAGACGGTGAGCAGCGAGGACGGGGCCGGACCGAACGTCTCCGGCTCGACCAGGATCGCGGAGGCACGAACGTGTCGGCCCGCGATCTCCGCCAGCGCCGTCACCCACCCCTCCTCGGTCGACGAGGTGACGACGATCACCGAGCTCTGCCGGGTGAAGCGGCGCCCCTCGGCCACCAGGATCTCGGCCAACGACACGTGCCCATCGGCGCGGACGACCGCCAGCGCCTCGAGCAGCCTGACCTCCTGCCGACCGGAACAGTCGGCGGGGACGATCTCCAGGTGGGCGCCGGTGGCGATCAACCCGACGCTGCGCCCCTGTTCGAGGAAGCGGTGTGCCAGAGAAGCGACGATGGTGACGGCGTACTCCTCGGTGGCGTCGAGCCAAGCCTCCACGGGCCACTCGCCGCGGTCGTCCGGCGCGATGGCAAGGGGGCGGGAAGCAGGCGTCTGGACCGCGCCCTCCAGGTCGAGGACGAGCCAGATGTCGGCGGTCGGGTCCAGGTCGAACTCCTTGACCATGAGGCGGCCGGTGCGGGCGGTGGCCGCCCAGGAGATCCGGTTGAAAGCGTCCCCCGGATTGTAATCGCGGACGCCGGCAACGCTGGAGGTGACGAACGGGTTGCGCCGCTCAACGGCCGTGCCGCCGGCGAGGCTTCCGGCCGGAATCGGGACGTCGCGCAGGTCGAGCATCGCCGGGTAGACGATGACTTCGCGCGTCTCCGGCAGGTGAAGACGGGACGGAAAGACGCCGAGCGGGTCGCCGGCACGGAGCGTCACCGGCCCGAGGCGGAAGCGGCCGCGCCGGACGCAGCGCGTCTCCGTCTCCCAGCGTACGGCGCGGCGGCCGCCGACGTGGAGGACGCGTCCGACGCCGTGGTGCGGCATGGTCGATTGGTCGATGACCTCCAGCCAGAGCTTGCCGAGGCGACCGGAGTTGCGGACCTCGACCGCTTCGCGCAGCGGTTGGCCCACCTGGGCGCGATCACTGGCCGTCTCCCGGACCAATGAGAGACCGCGCAGGCTGAGGCGGCTCCAGATCCAGGCGGCGGCGAGGACCGCGAGAAGGACGATCGCGAGCCGGTCGGCGACCGGCCAGTCGGTCGCCTGGCCGAAGGCGAGCGCGGCCGCGATCAGGAGCCAGAGCTTGAAGGCGCCCATGGCCGGCTAGGGCCGACGCCGGGCGCCGTGAGGGGTGGAAGCCCCGGGCCGACCCCACCCAACCCCACCGGGGCAGCGAACGGACGAGGGAACGGCGGACCGTCGCACGGCGCGCGCGTTCAATCCCCCGCCCGCCGGCCCCAGCCGACCGCGGCGCGGGCGACGGGCTGGGCACCGGGGACGGGGACGCGGGCAAGCAGGTCGGCGACGACGACACGGCTGTCGACGTTCTTGATCCGGGCGGCGGGGTTAACGATGACGCGGTGGGCGAGGGTCGGCTCGGCCAGGATCTTGACGTCGTCTGGGGTCACGTAATCCCGGCCTTCGAGGGCGGCCCAGGCACGGGCGGCGTTGTAGAGGGCGAGCGAGCCGCGCGGGCTGGCCCCGAGGTAGACGTCGTCGTGGTGCCGCGTCGCCTCGACGAGCGAGACGACGTACTCCTTGACCGGCATCGCGACGTGGACCTCCTTGACCGCCGCTTGCGCCCAGATCAACTGCTCGATCGGGAGAACCTGCTGGAGGGCATCGAGCGGGTGAACGCGGTGCTGGCGGTCGAGCATCTCCAGTTCCCCGACCCGGCCGGGGTAGCCGAGCGAGAGGCGGAACAGGAAGCGGTCGAGCTGGGCCTCCGGTAGAGGAAACGTCCCCTCGTACTCGATCGGATTCTCGGTGGCGAGGACGACGAAGGGGACGGGGAGCGGGTGCGTGACGCCGTCCACCGTGACCTGGGCCTCCTCCATCGCCTCGAGCAAGGCGGCCTGCGTCTTCGGCGTCGCGCGGTTGATCTCGTCGGCGAGGACCATCTGGGCGACGACCGGGCCGGGGCGAAACTCGAATTGGCCGCTCTGCTGGTTGAAGACATTGACACCGGTGACGTCGCTCGGCAGGAGGTCGGGGGTGAACTGGATCCGCTTGAAGGAACAGCCGACCGTGCGGGCGATCGCCTTGGCGAGGACCGTCTTGCCGACGCCCGGCACGTCCTCGATCAGGACGTGGCCGCGGCAGAGAAGGGCGACCAAGACGAGCAGCACCTCGTGCCGCTTGCCGACCACCACCCGCTCCACGTTGTCGGACGCGACGCGGGCGATCGCCTGCACCGAACTCGGATCCATCAGCCGCCGCCGCTCCTCTTTCTACGGTGCGTGTCAGAGTGATCGACGGCCGCATGGCGCCCCGCCGCCGACCGCGCGCGGGCGTCACCGGCGGGGGCGGGACGGCGCGGGTGGGGGCGAGGTATGGGGATTATAGCAACCCCGCGGGACCGACCCGCCGGCAGCGGGTCCGCCCACGCTAACCCAGCCACGGCGGCACGATGACGAAGGCGATGAGCGGGCCCTCCGAGACGACCAGGGTCATCCGGCTCAAACCGGAGCAGAACCTCACCGCGGCTCCCCACCGCCCAACCACGGCCGGTTTGTCGAGGGGGTCGGCCAGCGATCGCATGAGGGCCAGCAGGCCGGCTCACCGGTCTTGGGTCTTGACGTCGTTCGGACCAAAATCGACCTCCGAAGGTCCAATAAAGTGGGCAACGACCTGCACGCCTCACAGCGATTCCAAGTGAGGCAACAGCCTGCTTGCGAACAGCAACGATGTCGCCCACAGCCTCACGGCGCGCCGCCGCAGCGACACGGGGCGTGAACAGTCCGGCCCGAGGTGGCTCTCCACCAACGCCAACGGTCCGTCGCCGAACCTGGACGTCGGGAGCAACGACCAGGAGTCGCGTAGATCATCGACCCCGGTTGGATCAAAGGTGCCCTCGTGCTCGTCCATCTCACCCTCCCGGTTCCTCGGCGAGGGCGCGGCCGCCGGAGGGGGGAGGTCGCCCCGTTGCTTCGCGGCGCCATCGTCCGCAACGGCTTCGAGCACGGCTCAACGATTCCATCGAGGTTCCGCTGCGCGATCCGTCGGTCAGGGGTTGGGGGCCGGGCACCGGTGGACCAGCTTCCGTAGACGTCGATTACCGTGCTCGGATGTGCCGGTGCCTCATGGACGACCTGCCGATCGACGCTGGCAACGGCGCTCGGCGGGTTCATCGGTCCCGCGTACGAACGGCCGGGACGACCGGCGGGCGCGAGCTTCGGCTGCGCCGACGCGCCACGGTAAACGACCCTTACCGGTAGGGGGCGTCGGGGGCACACCCCATCTCCCCCTGCAGGACAGAACATCCTGGTCTTTGCCGCGTGCCCCCAAAGCCCCCGACCCCGCCTCCCGTTTGCCCGTTCGGCAAGCTCCGGCCCTGTCCGGAGCATCGTGTCCGGCGACCGCGGCACCTCAACCCCAAGGCGAATCGGCTCCGTCCCGACGCGCCTCCGGTGCACCATCTGGGATACTTCCCGACGAGGAGGACCACCGTGACCGACGCCACCGAGCCGACGAACGAGACCCCGAACGGACACCGCCCGACCCTGATGCTGGTCGACGGCTACGGGCTCATCTTTCGGGCCTATCACGCCCTGCCGCCGAGCTTGACGACCGGAAAGGGGGAGCAGGTCAACGCGGTCTTCGGCTTCGCGTCGATGCTGCTCGACGTGCTTCGCACGCAGCGACCCGACTACGCCGTGGTCGCGCTCGAAGGGGGGCGAACCTTCCGCCACGACGCCTTCGCCGATTACAAAGCGAACCGGGGGGACATGCCGGACGACTTGCGGCCCCAGGTGGCGCGCGTGCGGGAGCTGATGGACGCCCTGAACATCCCCCACGAGCGGCGGGAGGGGTTCGAGGCGGACGACGTGATCGGGAGCCTCGCCGCCCGCTATGGGCGGGACGGCGACCTCCGGGTCGTGATCGTGACCGGCGACACCGACCTGCTCCAGCTCGTCGACGACCGCGTCGCGGTCGTGCTGCCCGGTTCCCAGCGCTTCGGCGAGCTGCGCATCTTCGACCGGCCGGCGGTCGAAGCCCGGTACGGCTTCGGGCCGGAGCTGGTGCCCGACTACAAGGCGCTGGTCGGCGACAGCAGCGATAACATCCCCGGCGTGGTCGGCATCGGCGACAAGACGGCCAAGTCGCTGATCGCCAGATTCGGTCCGATCGAGGCGATCCTTGAGCACCTCGAAGAGGTGACGCCGCCGCGCGCCCGAAAGGCACTCGAGACGCACGCCGAGACGGCGCGCCGGAGCAAACACCTGGCGACGATCGTGCGCGACCTGGACGTCGAGCTGGACCGCGAGAAGAGTGCGGTCGGCAACTACGACCGCGACGCGACCATCGCGCTCTTCCGGGAGCTGGAGTTCCGCACGCTGGTGAACCGGCTGCCGGAGCCGGAGACTGCCACGGCGGCGCCAAAACCGGCAAAGGAGCGGCCCGCGCCGACCCGCACCATCGTCCGGGACGGGGAAGGGCTGGCGCGCCTCGTCCGCCGCGCCCGCGAGACGGGGGTCTACGCGATCGACCTCGAGACCGACTCGACCGATCCCTTGACGGCGCGGCTGGTCGGGCTCGCCATGGCCGTCAGCCCCAGCGAGAGCTTCTACGTGCCGGTCGGCCACGGCGTCGGCGAGGCCGCGCAGCTCTCCCCGGAGGCAGTCCACGCCGCACTCGACCCGCTCCTGCGGGATCCGGTGGTCGCCGCCTACGCACACCACGGCAAGTACGACCTGGCGGTGCTGCGCCGGCATCGCTACGACCTGGCCAACCTCGCCTACGACACGATGATCGCCGCCTACCTGTTGGGCGAGACATCCGCCCGCTTGAAGGACCTCGCCTTCACCCGGCTCGGCATCGAGATGACCGAGATCACGGCGCTGATCGGGACGGGGCGCAACCAGTTGACGATGGACCTGGTCGACTCCGATGAGGCGGGCGCCTACGCCTGCGGCGACGTCGAGGCGACGTTCGAGCTCGTCGAGTCGCTTCGGCCGGAGGTGTCGGATCAGGGTCTCGACGGGTTGCTGCGGGGGACCGAGCAGCCGCTGGTCCCGGTCCTGGTCGAGATGGAGCGGGCCGGGATCGCCGTCGATGTCGACTATCTGCGAACCCTCTCGGCCGAGATCGGCGCCCGCGCGGCGGAGCTGGAGGGGCAGATTCACGAGCTCGCCGGGAGGGAGATCAACGTCGGCTCGACCAAGCAGCTGGCGGCCCTGCTCTTCGAGGAGCTGAAGCTGCCCTCCGGCCGGAAGACGAAGACCGGCTACTCGGTCGACGTCGACGTCCTGGAGGGCATCCGGGACAAGCACCCGATCGTGGAGGCGATCCTGGAGTACCGACAGCTCGGCAAACTGGCATCGACCTACGTCGACGCCCTGCCGGAGCAGGTGAACCCGGAGACGGGGCGGGTCCACACCTCGTACAACCAGACGGTGGCGGCGACCGGCCGCCTCTCCTCGACCAACCCGAACCTGCAAAACATCCCGATCCGGACCGAGCTCGGGCGGCGGGTGCGTCGCGCCTTCGTCGCGGACCGTCGGCCGGGGCACCGGCTGTTCGACGACGCGGTGCTCCTCTCGGCCGACTACTCGCAGATCGAGCTGCGGTTGCTGGCCGACATCAGCGGCGAGCCGTTCCTGATCGAGGCATTTCGGAACGGGGAGGACGTCCACCGCGCCACCGCCGCCGCCGTCTACGGGGTGGAGCCGGAGGCGGTCACCAAGGACCAGCGGTCGGTGGCGAAGACGGTCAACTTCGGCGTCCTCTACGGGATGCAGGCGTACGGGCTCTCCCGCGACAGCGGGCTGCCGCGGGCCGAGGCGCAGCGCTTCATCGACGAGTACTGGGCGCGCCTGCCGAAGGTTCGGGCGTATTTCGACGAGACGCTCCGCTTCGGGAGCGCCCACGGCTACGTCCAGGCGCCGAGCGGGCGCCGCCGGGCGGTGCCCGACCTCCTCTCCTCCAACGGCGCCCGCCGCATCGCGGCGGAGCGGGTGGCGATCAACATGCCGATCCAGGGGGGCGCCGCCGACATCATCAAGGTCGCGATGATCCGCCTCGACGCCGCGCTGCGCGAGGAAGGGCGGCGCGCCCGGCTGCTGCTCCAGGTCCACGACGAGCTGGTGCTGGAGGTGGACCGCGGCGACCTGACGGCGACGGCCGACCTGGTCAAGCGGACGATGGAGGGCGCGGCCAACCTCAAGGTGCCGTTGAGCGTCGAGGTCGACGTGGGGGACAACTGGGAGGCGCTGACGCCGGTGCCGGAGGAGGTCGAGGTCATGACGAGCATCGCCTGACGGGGATCGATTCCGGCGCTGCCGACCAGCCGGGCGCAGAGATCGCGTCGTCAGCGCAATGGGATCCACCGGCTTGACGCAGGTACCGAGCAAGGGGGTGCAGCAGACCCTACCGGCCGGCAACGGGCCTCGCGCCATCGATCGAGGTCTCCCCGGCGGGCACGACGGCCGCCCCGATGGCCGGTGGCGACCGGTCAGTCGCGGTTCCGCCGTCGCTGCTCGGGCCGCTCGTCCTTCTCGGCCGGGACCGGGGCCGGGCGCAGGAGCAGCCCGCTGTGGACGTCGCAGGCGAGGATCCGGAGCCGCGCCCGGGGCCGCACGACGCCGCCATCGCGGGAGTCCACCGGTCGCCCCGGATCACGTCCCCGTCCGCTCCTCCCCCATCGCGGCTCTCCGTCTACGCCCGATTACACGACGATCCTGACGGGTGAGAGGCGGTCGGCACGCGGCGGGAATCGGGAGGAACCGGGCCGGGAGGAACGGACCGTCACCGAGGCACCGCCGCCAATCTCCCCATTTGCCGATCTCGCGCCTCATCACTATCCTTTGGGAAGTTGAGTCGCCTTCCGGTTCTCCGGTACAATCGGGGCGACGGTGCCGTTGTCACCGCATGCTCGAAGGAGATCCACGCCGACGATGCCCACCTACGCCTACCGCTGCAGCGACTGCGGACACGAGTTCGACGCGTTCCAGCGATTCTCCGACGATCCCCTGCGGGAATGCCCGAGTTGCGGTGGGGCGATCCGTCGCGTGATCCAGCCGGTCGGGGTCGTCTTCAAGGGGTCCGGCTGGTACATCAACGACAGCCGGGCGAAGACGGACGAGTCGAAGCCCGCGGCGGCCAAGACCGCGGACGGAACGGAGAAGGCGGACGGCGCCGCCAAGACCGACAAGCCGGCCGACGGCAAGGCGGCCGACGCGAAGACGCCGGCGGCCAAAACAGCGGAGCCCGCCGCGGCGGGCGCGTCGGCGAAGCCGGCGGCGAAGGCGGCGGATTAAGAAAGGCCGAGCGGTGCGTTTCCCGTCTCTTTGCTCCAGCCCTGCGATCGGTTGCCATCCCGCGGTCGGAGTTCCCTGCTCCTGTCTCTAGGGGCGCGCTTGACGTGCGCCCCGCACCCCGGGCGCGGTCCCTTGGTCCGTGCCGGCGATCTGCCCCGTCGCTGCCCCGACTTCCCGATGGCGACGGGCCCGCGAGAGACGAGCGAGCTGCCCCCATGTTCCTCTCCGACGAGTTCCGCGCGATCCGGGAGCGCGACCCCGCCGCCCGCACCACGCTCGAGATCCTGCTCACCTACCCCGGTCTCCACGCGATCGCGCTCCACCGCCTCGCCGCCGGCCTCCACCGGCGCGGGCGACGGCTGCTGGCCCGCCTCGTCTCGCACCTCGCCCGGGGGGTGACCGGGATCGAGATCCACCCCGGCGCCTCGATCGGACGCGGGGTCTTTATCGACCACGGGATGGGGGTTGTCGTCGGCGAGACGGCGGTCGTCGGCGACGGCGTGACCCTCTACCAGGGGGTGACCCTCGGCGGCACCGGCAAGCAGCGCGGCAAACGCCACCCCACCCTCGGGAACGGCGTCGTCGTCGGCGTCGGCGCCTCGGTCCTGGGCGCGGTGACGATCGGCGACGGGGCAAAGATCGGAGCGGGCGCGGTCGTCCTCCGCGACGTGCCGCCGCGGACGACCGCCGTCGGCGTCCCGGCCCGGATGGTTATCGGGGCGGGCGCGAGCGACGACGCGGCGGGCCGGCGGGAGGAGATGCCGGACCCGCAGCGCGACGCGATGGCGGCCATGATGCGGCGGCTGGATGAACTGGAGGGGAAGGTTCGGGAGATGGAGACCGAGCGGGTCTCCCGGATGGTGGGGGGAGTTCGGTAAGGTCGGGCGCTCCGGGCCGATTCGCGGTCACCTCGACGCGCCGCCCCCACGTCGCGACGCCGGTCCGTGATCGCGACGCCCATCCGTCACCCGGGCCGCCGTCCATAACCCGGTGGCGCATCCGCGATCCCGGCGTTCATCGGTCATCCCGGGGCGCGAGGGATCTCTCCACGGCGGGGCCGGTTCGGGAGACACCACTCGTGCCCCAGGATGGCGGCGAAGGGCGGTGCCGCACGCGAAACCGATCGGAGCCAGAGCACGCTGGCCGCGAGCCGTCGCCACATTTCGAACCGTTGACGCCGACGCCGAGGAGTCGTCTCCATGCCCGACCGATCCGCACCCGCCGCGCCAACCGCGCCGGGTGAGCCGCCGTTGACCATCTACAACACCCTTTCCCGCCGGATCGAGCGGTTCGAGACGATCGAGCCGGGCGTGGTCCGGATGTACGTCTGCGGCGTCACCGTCTACGACAGCGCCCACGTCGGACACGGGATGTCGGCGATCGTCTTCGACGTGATCCGGCGCTACCTTGAGTACCGGGGGTACCGGGTCCGTCACGCCCAAAACTTCACGGACATCGACGACAAAATCATCGACCGCGCGAACCGCGAAGGGATCGCCCCGGACGATCTGACGGCGCGGATGATCGCCGATTGGCACGCGGAACTCGGCCGCTTGAACATCCTCCCGGCCACGGTCTACCCCCGGGCGACGGAGGAGATCGGACCGATCGTGGCGATGATCGAGGGGCTGATCGCGAAGGGCCACGCCTACCCGGTCGCCGGCGACGTCTACTTCCGGGTCCGCGCCTTTCCGGGGTACGGAAAGCTCTCCCACCGGGACCTCGACGACCTCCTCTCCGGCGCCCGGATCGAGGTCGACGAGCGGAAGGAGGACCCGCTCGACTTCGCGCTCTGGAAGGCGGCAAAGCCGGGGGAACCGAGCTGGCCGAGTCCCTGGAGCGCGGGGCGGCCCGGCTGGCACATCGAGTGCTCGGCGATGTGCACCACGCACCTCGGCGGGCTGGTCGACATCCACGGCGGCGGCGCCGACCTGATCTTCCCCCACCACGAGAACGAGATCGCCCAGAGCGAAGCGTTCCTGGGGCGGCAGCCGTTCGCCCGCTACTGGGTCCACAACGGGCTGCTCCGGCTCGGCGGCGAGAAGATGAGCAAGTCGCTCGGCAACTTCGTCCGCCTGCGGGAGATTCTGGACCGAGACCTGGGCGCCGCCTTTCGGCTCATGGTCCTCCAATCGCACTACCGCGCGCCGCTGACCTACACCGAGGAGGGGCTGCTCGGCGCGGAGCGGGGCCTCGACCGGCTACGAGCCGCCGCCGGTGAGGCGGCCGCGCCAGACGGAGCAGCGGCGACGGACGACGCCGCGGGCGACTCGGCCGACCTCCCGGCGCTCGCCGCAGAGACGGAGCGGCGCTTCCACGCCGCGATGAGCGACGATTTCGACACGCCGGGCGCCGTCGCCGCCCTCTTTGCGCTCGGCCGCGCGATCAACCGCGCCCGGGCAGAGCGGCGGCCACCGGGGACGATCGAGCCGGCGCGGAGGACGCTGATCGCACTGGCGGGGGTTCTGGGCCTGCCGCTGGCAATCGACGAGACGACCGGTGCCGGGGATGCGGCGCCCTTCATCGAGCTGCTGGTCGGGGTCCGGGACGAGTTGCGCGCCGCCAAGCAATGGGCGCTCTCCGACCGGATCCGCGACGGGCTAGCGGAACGGGGGATCACCCTTGAGGACGGAGCAACCGGATCGACCTGGAGCCGGCGGAAGGCGTAGCGACGGCGGTCGGGCGCGGGGACCCGCGCGGAGCGGGCCGCCGGGACGGGGCGGGCCCCGTCCCGGCGGCGGTGGGCGCGGCGGGCAAGGCCGTCGGCCGGCTGGAGGGGAGCCGATCGCCCTCGCCCGCGGCTCCGAGCTGCTGTACGGGAGGAACGCCGTCGCGGAGGCGCTGGGTGGCCGCCGGCAGCCGCGCCGCCTCTTCGTCGCCGAGGGGGTCAACGAGGATGACCGGGTGCGGGCGGTCCTGGCCCTGGCCGAAGACGCGGGCGTGCCGGTGGAACGACCGCCCCGTCCGATGCTGGACGACCTCGCACGCGGCGCCAACCACCAGGGGATCGGGCTGGAGACGGGCGGCTACCCGTACGCGGAGTTCGACGAAGTGACCGGGGCGGCGGGAACGGTCCTTATCCTCGACCATCTGCAGGACCCTCAAAATTTCGGGACGCTGCTGCGCGCGGCAGAGGCGGCGGGCGTCGCCGGGGTCGTCATTCCGCAGAATCGAGCCGTCGTCGTGACGCCGGCGGTGGTCAACGCCTCCGCCGGCGCCGTCGAGCTGCTGCGGGTCGCGCTGGTGCCGAACCTGGCCCGGTCGCTCGATGCCCTGAAGACGGGGGGACGCTGGTGCGTCGGCCTCGACGCCGGCGACGACGCGGTCGACCTCTACGCCGCCGACGTGCCAACGCCGGTCGCCCTCGTCGTCGGCGGCGAGGGGAGCGGCATCGGCCAGAACGTGCGCGGCCGGTGCGACCTGATCGTCTCGCTGCCGATGCGGGGCCGGATCGCCTCGCTCAACGCGGCGACGGCGGGCGCGATCGCGCTGTTCGAACTGGTCCGGCGGGAGGCGGAGGCGAGCTGATCGGCCAACCCGTGGCGGAATGGGGACGCCCCGTCCGGGCGCGCGTCCCGGATGCTACCCTCCCGCCCGCACCCGGACACGCTTGCGTTCAGGAGGAGGAGGACGGGATGGCAACGCCGCCGATCGAGGAAGTCTCCGCCGAGGCCCTCACGTTCTTGCGGGGCGTCGACAGCCCGACGATCGCGAACGCGATCGAGCCGTTCAAGGTCCGCGACCGCACGGACGGCTACGTCGGCGGCCGGGTGCGCTGCCTCTTCCCCGAGATGGGGCCGATGGTCGGCTACGCGCTGACGGTGACGATGACGAGCCGCCCGGGCCCGGTCGCGTCGCGGGACGGCTACTGGCGGATGTGGGAGGCGCTGGAGCGGATGCCCGCGCCCTCCGTGCTCACCATCCAGGACGTCAGCGGGGCGCCGACGCGCTGCGCCCACTGCGGCGAGGTGATGGCGACCTTAGCGCGGCGGCTGGGAGCGGTCGGGATCGTCGCCGACGGCGGGGTTCGCGACCTGGAGGAGGTGCGCGCCCTCGGCGTGCACTACTTCGCCTCCCACGCGATCGTCTCCCACGGCAACTCCGAGATTCTCACGATCGGCGACCCGATCGAGCTCGACGGCCAGATCGTCCGCACCGGCGACCTGCTCCACGGCGACGCGAACGGGATCGTGATCGTGCCGCCGGCGGTTGTCGACGGGTTGCCGGCGGCGGTCGCGGAGGTGCGCGCCAAGGAGCGGGAGACGATGGAGTACGTCAAGGGCGAGGGCTTCTCGCTCGCCGAGCTCCGCGGCCGAAGCGGGTACTGAGCCCCGACAGGGTCGCACTTGACACGTCTGCCGCGCGGTCTATAGTGCCGTCACACCCACCGAATCGAGCGTCCGTGTGGCGGCGAGCCCCGTCCCGGGCGCACCGGCAGAGACGCCGTTCCGCGACCAGAGGAGGTCCGAGATGGGCAACAGCAACGAAACCCCATACCGCCTGATCGACCACGCATCCCGCCGCCGCACGAACCGACGCCGCTTCCTCCAGGGGGCGGCCGGCCTCGGCGCGGCGGCAATCGCCGGGGCCCGGGTGATCGTCCCGGTCGCCGCGCAGGAGGGCGACGCCGTCGTCTTTTGGACGACGTTCACCGACCCGGATCTGGCGATCCTGAAGGGGATGGTCGAGACCTACAACGGGCAGACGCAGTCGGCCAAGGTCGAACTGGTCCAGATCCCGCCGGCGGAGGTCACCGACACCTCCAAGCTGATGACCGCGGTTCGCGGCGGCACCGGGCCGGACGTCTACCACCTCGACCGCTTCGTGGTCGCCCAGCGGGCGGCCGACGGCGTGCTCCAGGACCTGAGCGAGTTCGAGGGGGGCGCCACCTTCCTCGACAATCACATCGCCTTTGCCCGCTCCGAGGCGACCTACGACGGCAAGCCGTTCGCGCTGCCGTTCGACACGGACGCCCGCGCCCTGTACTACAACCGGACCCTCCTGATGGAGGCGGGGATCGATATCGCTGCCCTCGATCCGGCGAACGGTCCGGCGACGTGGGACGCCGTCAAGCAGATGGCGAACGCCCTGAACCAGAAGGGGCCGGACGGCAACTACACGCGGATGGGCTTCATCCCCTGGCTGAACCAGGGGTGGCACTACACCTACGGCTTCTCCTGGGGTGGGGAATTCTTCGACCAGGCGGCCTGCGAGGTGACGCCCGACAACGCCCAGGTCGTCGCCGCCTTCCAGTGGGTCTACGACTACTGCAAGGAGCTCGGGCCGCAGCAGGTCAGCGCCTTCGGCTCGCCGTCGATGCAGCCGGGATTCCCGCCGCAGCAGCACCCCTTCATCACCGGCACGCTCGGGATGCAGATCACCGGCGACTGGATGATCAACCAGCTCCGGACCTACGCCCCGGAGATGGACTACGGCATCACCTTCATCCCGGTCCCGACCGCGGGAAACGAGTCGGCGACCTGGGCCGGCGGCTGGTCGATGGCGATGCCCCAGGGGGCGAAGCAGCCGGAGGCCGCCTTCCAGTTCATGCAGTGGATGTCGGGCGAGCCGGGGCAGCGGATCTACACCAAGGAGAGCGCCCACCTGCCGACCTGGGAGGCGCTGTTGGAGGACAAGACCCTCTTCGAGGAGCGGCACCGCTTCTTCAGCGAGCAGCTGCTGCCGATCGCCAAGAACCGGCCGCCGCTGCCGGTCGGCGCCAAGTACTGGGACGAGCTGACCGCCGCCTGGCAGGCCGTCTACCTGAACGAGGCGGAGCCGCAGGAGGCGCTGACCGCGGTCAAGGAGCGGGTCCAGTCCCAACTCGGCCGCTTCTGCCCGGTGACCATCGAAGGCTAGGCGCGAGCATCGGTGCGGGGCCGCGCGCGGCCCCGCACCAGCCCGTCGCCGCTCCGGCCGGTACGCCGGGCTGCCGCAGACTCGGGCACCCGACGCACCGCCAGAAAGCGGGGCCAGCACCGTGGCAGCCGAGATCCTCGCCGCGTCGTCGCCGCGGCGCCCCCCCTTCGGCCAGCGGTTCCTCTTGGGCCGCGCCGAGCGGCGCAATCTGGCGATGGGGCTACTCTTCATCAGCCCCTGGATCGTCGGCTTCGTCGCGTTCCTGCTCTACCCGTTCATCTACACGATCCGGATCGGGTTCACCCAGTACTCGGGGTTCGGCGACCCGCTCTGGATCGGGCTCGAGAACTACCGGCAACTGTTCCGGGACGACCTGTTCTGGAAGTCCCTCTACAACACGCTCTTCTACACCGGCCTGGCGATCCCGGTCGGCGTCGTTGTCGCGATGGGCCTGGCGCTGGCGATGAACCAGCCGGTACCGGAGGTGCCGATCTACCGGGCCATCCTCTACCTGCCGTCGGTAATCCCCGCCTTTGCCCTCTCCTTCATCTTCCTGACGCTGCTCGACCCGGCGCGGGGCATCTTCAATCAGGCGCTGATGGCGGTCGGGCTGCCGAACATCAACTGGTTCGGTGACCCACGGTATTCCAAGCTGGCGCTCGTGATCCTCGCCCAGTTCGGCGCCGGCCAGGCCGCCTTGATCTTCCTCGCCGGTCTGAAGGGGATCCCGCCGACGCTCTACGAGGCGTCGATGCTGGACGGGGCGGGGACGTGGCGCAAGTTCTGGAACATCACCCTGCCGATGATGACCCCGGTGATCCTCTATGACCTGATCCTGGGCTTGAGCACGGGGATCCAGATCTTCACCCAGATCTTCGTCATCTTCGGCAACGACCCGCCGGGAGCGCCGGCCAACTCGACCCTCGCCTACGTGCCGTACCTCTACAACAACGGCTTCCGCTATGGCCAGATGGGCTACGCGGCGGCAATGGCGTGGGTCCTCTTCCTGATCACCCTCGTCCTCGCCTTCTTCATCTTCCGCTCCTCGAATCGGTGGGTGCATTACGACACGGACTGAGGCGGTCAAGAGCCGGTAGCCGGTCCGTGGACAGCCATGGACCGGCGTTGGGAGGGGGAGAGATGGCCAGGGCGATAGCCGTCCAAACGCCCCGGACGTCGACGGCGTCCGGCGCGCGCTCGTCGTCCGTGCGGAAGCGGTTCCGCTCCCAGGTGCTGCCGCGGATCGTGCTGATCCTGATGTGCGCGATCTTCATCCTGCCGTTCTACTGGATGCTGACCACGGCGCTGAAGTCGAACGACGAGATCGGTGCCTACCCACCGACCTTGTGGCCGCACGACCTGCGCTGGGCCAATTTCAAGGACGCGGTCGAGGTCTTCCCGTTCTGGAGCTTCCTGCGCAACACGGCCACGATCACGGCGCTGACGGTGCTGGGGGCGGCGATCTCGAACCCGATCGTCGCCTACGGCTTCTCCCGGATCGCCTGGCCTGGCCGGGACAAGGTCTTCTTCCTCGTACTGGCAACGGTCTTCGTCCCCTTCCCGGTGCTGATCATCGCCCTCTTCGACATCTTCGCCCGGCTGGGGTGGATCAACACGTTTCTGCCGCTGGTGGTGCCGCTCTTCTTCGGCAACGCCTTCTGGATCTTCCTGATGCGGCAATTCTTCATGCGCATCCCGCAGGAAGTCTCCGACGCGGCGCGGCTGGACGGGGCGAACGAGCTGCAGATCCTGTTCAAAATCATCATGCCCCAGTCGTGGCCGGCCCTCTCCGCCGTCTGCCTCTTCGCCGGTCTCCACGCCTGGAACGACTTCCTGGGGCCGCTGATCTTTCTCCAGGACGAGACGAAGTACACGCTCGCGATCGGGCTGACCTTCTTCGAGTCGCAGTCGCAGTACGACATCCGGTTCAACCTGCTGATGGCGGCCTCGGCCTTGATCGTGCTGCCGGTGATCGTCGTCTTCCTGATGTTCCAGCGCGTCTTCGTCGAGGGGGTGACGCTCGGGAGCATGAAGTAGGTCGACCCCGTTGGGCAGGAGGCTGCGGCGAGGGGCGAGGCCATGCCTTGCGACCGCCGTGCCGGCCGTGCCGGCTGTGGGCATCCCAACCCATTCGTCATCCCGAGGACGGAGGAGCCTCTCCCGCGCCCAAGCCGCACGGGGTGGATCCCTCGTTCCTCGGGATGACGGCGTGAGGGGACGGTCGACAGATAGCTAGGTTCCGGACGAGCGACGGCGCGGGTGGGGCATGTGCTGCGGGGCGTAAGCCACCGCGGCGGGGAGCAGGGAGAGGAGCAACCTGGTGCCGAACGGGTTCGACGAGCGCCGGCTGGCGCGGGCGGCGCGGCGGCTGGAGGAGCTCCGCGCGTGGCGGAACGCGGCGGAGCACCCGGCCGGGGAGTGGACCCTGACGGCGAGCGGTGGGACGCACCGGCTCCGCCTCGGCGACCGGTGGCCGGTGGTCGAAACACCGGTCACGTTCGTTGCCGAGGCCGTCGTGCCCGCCGGATGGGCGCGGCGGCCGGTGGAGCTGGAGTTGTGGCTCGGCGGGGACGGGCTGGTACGGCTCTCGACCGGGCTGCAGGCCGGGCTCGACCCGTTCCACCACGCGTTTCGGGTCACGGAGGCGGCGTCCGGGGGGGAGCGGATCGGGATCGAGGCCGAGGTGTCGCCGAAGGGGATGTTCGGCAGCCACGTTGCCGAGCCGCGGCTGGAGCGGGCTCACCTGGTGGTGCCGCAGCGGGCGGTGCGGGCGCTGGAGCGCGACCTCTCGATGATCATTGATGCCTGCCGTCAGCTCGGGGAGCACGAAGCCGTGCCCCTCCTGCTCGACGCCGTCGACGCCGCGTTCGGCGCGCTCGCGGCCGATTGGCCGTCGGGGACCGACATCGCGGTGACCAGACTGGTCCGCGGCTACGTCGATCCGCTCGGGAGCGGGCTCCAGTCGGTCTCCGCCGGCTACGGCACGGAGGCGTCCGCGGTCCACCCCTACTCCTCCCCGATCTGGCAGCTCCCGGCGGCACCGCGCGAGCTGGAGCCGCTGCCGGACGCGGCGCTGGCGGCGGTCGGGGTGGCGCGGGCGGAGGTCGCGGCGCGGCTGGAGGCGATCGGGCGGGACTATCCGCCAACCGGGCGGTTGGCGCTGACGGGGCACGCCCACATCGACCTTGCCTGGCTCTGGCCGGTGGCGGAGACGCGGCGGAAGGGGCGGCGCACCTTCTCCAGCGTCCTCGACCTCCTTGGCCGCTACGAGGACTTCACCTTCAACCAATCGTCCGCACAGCTCTACGCCTGGATCGAGGAGGACGACCCGGCGCTCTTCGCGCGCATCGTGGAGCGGGTGGCGGAGGGGCGGTGGGAGCCGGTCGGCGGCTCGTGGGTGGAGCCGGACTGCCAGGTGACGGGTGGCGAGGCGTTCGTCCGCCAGCTCCTCTACGGACAGCGCTACTTCGAGCGCCGCTTCGGGCGGCGGAGCACGGTCGCCTGGCTACCGGACGTCTTCGGGTTCTCGCCCGGTATCCCCCAACTGCTGCGGGGCGCCGGCTTGACCGGCTTCTTCACGATCAAACTGACCTGGAACGAGGCGAACCGCTTCCCGCACGACCTCTTCGCGTGGGAAGGGCTCGACGGCAGCCGCGTCACGGCGAACATGTTCCGCAACCTGCCGCCCGCCCACGGCTACAACGGCAACGTCGCCCCGCTCGACACCCTCGGCACCTGGCGCGAGTTCGCCGCCAAGCGCCACCACCCGGAGAGCTTGCTCGCCTTCGGCTGGGGCGACGGTGGAGGCGGTCCGAGCGAGAAGATGCTCGAGAACTACGCCCGCATCAAGGCCTTTCCCGCGCTGCCGCGGCTGCGGATGGCGAAGATCGAGGAGTACTTCGCGGAACTGCCAACGGAGGGGCTGCCGCGTTGGGTCGGCGAGCTCTACCTGGAGCTGCACCGGGGGACGCTGACGACCCAGGGCAAGGTCAAGGCGCTCAACCGGCAGGGGGAGCACCGCCTCCTGGAAGCGGAAGCGTTCGCGGCGCTGGCGACGGCGGGCGGCTTCGCCTACCCCACGGCCGCGATCGAGACCGCCTGGAAGACGCTGCTGCTCAACCAGTTCCACGATATCCTCCCCGGCTCCTCGATCGCCGAGGTCTACCAGGACACGCACCGGGAGCTGGCGGAGGTGGTGGCGACCGCGTCCGGCGTCCGCGACGCGGCCCTGCGCCACCTTGGCGGTGGACGCGAGAGCGGGGCGGACGGGGGTTGGCTGGTCGCCAACGCCGGCCTCACCCCCCGACCGCTGACCGCGCTGCTGGCCGGCGCGGAGCCGGGGACCGTCCTCGCGGACGCGGTGGGCCGCGCCATACCGACCCAACCCACCGCCGAGGGTCTGCTCGTCCACGACCCCTCGCGCGTGGTGGCGGGTCTCGGCTGGACCCCGCTCGTGACCGGTGGAGCCATGACGGGCGGGGCGCCGACCGACGTCCTGGGCGCGGCGGTGACCGCGACGGCGTCCGGCGACGGCGCGACGATCGAGAACGACCTGCTCCGGGCCGAGATCGGCGGCGACGGGACGCTGCACCGGCTCTACGACAGGCAGGCGGGCCGGGAGGCGCTGGCCGACCGGGGCAACCAGCTCTGGGCCTTCGTCGACAAGCCACGGATGTACGACGCCTGGGACATCGAGGAGACCTACGAGGCCGAGGGCGAGGAGGTCGGCGGCATCGAGCGGATCGAGGTCATCGAGGCCGGCCCGCTGCGCGCCTCCGTCCGCGTCACCCGAAACTGGCACGACTCGCGGATCGAGCAGACCTACCGGCTGCTGGCCGGGTCGCGGCGGCTCGACGTGGCGACGACCATCGACTGGCACGAGCGGCAGCGGTTGCTCCAGGCGCGCTTCCCGCTCGCCGTCCGCAGCCACGAGGCGACGTACGAAACGATGTACGGCGCGGTGCGGCGGCCGACCCATCGCAACACGGGCTGGGACGCGGCCCGGTTCGAGGTGAGCGGCCACCGGTTCGCCGACCTCTCCGAGCCGGGCTACGGCGTGGCGCTGCTCAACGACGGCAAGTACGGCCACGGCGCCCATGGCAACGTCCTTTCCCTGAGCCTGGTCCGCGGCCCCCTCTACCCCGATCCGTACGCCGACGAGGGGGAGCACCGCTTCACCTATGCGCTCTTCCCCCACCCCGGCGACTGGACGGAGACCGGGGTCACCGCCGAGGCGTTCGCCCTCAACAGCCCGCTTCTGGCCGTACCGAATGCGGGGAGTGGCGGGGGATCGGCCACGACCGGCGGCTTCGTGGAGGCCGACGGCCTGCCGCTCGCCCTCGGGTCGCTGAAGCGGGCGGAGGAGGGGGACGCGCTCATCCTCCGGCTGTACGAGCCGCACGGGGCTCGCGGGACGGCGACGCTGCGGTTTGGGCGGGAGGTAGCGGGCGTCGAGCCCGTGACGCTCCTCGAAGAGCCGGACGGCGACGGTCGCGCGCTCGAGGTCATCGATGCCTCCACGGTGCGACTGCAGGTGCGGCCGTTCGAGGTGGTGTCCGTGCGGCTCCGGCTCAGGTAACCGGTTCCCGATGTGGTGAGGTCCGAGCACTCCCCGAGCACGACCGCGGCGCCGCACCGTCGTCGCGCGGTATCGGCGGGTCGAGCCGGAGGGGAACGGCGACGGCGGCCAGCTCGGAACCCACCACCGGCGAGGATCTCAAGCGACGGCTCGCTGCCGATCGCGACCCATCGTGGCGACGGCGCGTCGGTTTGGGCTTTTCCTGATCTCCCGCGATGGGGCGATCCAGCGCCCCGAGGTGGTGCCCTTTATCAGGTAAGAGGGGTCCACCAACGGGCGGGATGCCATTCATAGCGCGGCGGGTACCGGCTCCGCTTCACGCAAATCGATCGACCGACATGGGGCGGAGGATGCCGTGATCGTGACCCGGATCGAGACGCTGCGGGTCGGCGGGTTTCCGAACCTGCTCTGGGTGCGGATCCACACCGACGAGGGGCCGGTCGGGCTGGGGGAGACGTTCTTCGGGGCGCGGGCCGTTGAGGCGTACCTGCACGAGTCGGTCGCACCGTACCTGCTCGGTCGGGACCCGCTCCGGATCGACGCCCACGCCCGGGCGCTGACCGGCTACGTCGGGTACCGCTCGACCGGGGTCGAGATGCGCGGCAACTCGGCGGTCGACATCGCGCTCTGGGACCTCTTCGGCAAGGTGACCGGGCAGCCGCTCTACCAGCTGCTGGGCGGGGCAAGCCGGGACAGGATCCGGATCTACAACACCTGCGCCGGCTACCGCTACGTCCGGGCCGAGCCGAAGCAGGCGGTCGACAACTGGGGCTTGCCCGAGGAGACGGCGGAGGCGAGCGAGGGGCCGTACGAGGACCTCGACGCCTTCCTCCACCGGGCGGACGAGCTGGCGCTGAGCCTGCGCGCCCAGGGGATCACCGGGATGAAGATCTGGCCGTTCGACCCCTACGCGGAGGCGAGCAACGGCCAGGACATCTCGACCGCCGACCTGAACCGGGCGCTGGAGCCGTTCCGCAAGATCCGGGAAGCGGTCGGCGACGAGATGGACGTGATGGTCGAGTTCCACTCCCTCTGGAACCTGCCGACGGCGCGCCGCATCGCCGCCGCGCTCGAAGAGTTCAAGCCGTACTGGTTCGAGGACCCGCTGCGCGCCGACAACCTCGACGCCCTCGCCGCCTTCGCCGCCGGGACGCGGGTTCCGGTCACCATCAGCGAGACGCTGGCGACGCGGTGGTCGTTCCGGGAGGCGTTCTCGGCGGGGGCGGCGGGGATCGCGATGCTCGACCTGGGCTGGTGCGGCGGGGTCGGGGAGGCGAAGAAGATCGCGACGATGGCGGAGGCGCACCAGCTCCCCGTCGCCCCGCACGACTGCACCGGTCCGATCGTGCTGACCGCCTCGACGCACCTCTCGATCAACCTGCCGAACGCGCTGATCCAGGAGACGGTCCGCGCCTATTACCACGGCTGGTACCGGGAGTTGGTGACGGGGCTGCCGCCGATCGACGGCGGCTTCATCGCGGCGCCGACCGGGCCGGGGCTGGGGGTGGAACTGCTGCCGGAGCTGTGGGAGCGGGCGGACGCGGCGGTGCGGGAGAGCGTGCTCGGCGGGTGAGGGTGCGGCCAGCGGCACGGGTCCGACCGGCGGCGGGGTCAACTGCCCCACGGTTGATCCGACGTCAGAGCGAACGGCGGTGGGCCGGCGCTCTCCCGCTGACGGCGGGGCACGACGGCGGGTAACGGACGGGGTGATCATCGCCGTGGCAACGGGTGGCGCGGCGAAGCGGCAACCCGCGATCCCAACGCCGACGTGGCGGCCTAGCCGCCCGGGGTTCAAAACCCCGGGCTACGGAAACCGGACTCCCCAACGTAGCCTGAAGCGCAAGTTCGGCTTGAACGAATCGGGAGATTAGGGTTCGGGGCAAACCCGGCGCGCAGGCCGAGTGTCCTGCTGGATCCCGCCGGGACGGGCACGGGCCTTGGAATGACGGACGAACGCCCGCGGGCGCGGTATCGCGCTGCCCAGTCCCGTTCCCGGACGTGCCGCTTGAGGTTGCGAACAGATATTGCGTTTCGGTTTGTCCTGCTCCCTGGGAGGATGGTTCCGGCTGGGAGATGTTGGGGCACAGGTGCCTCCGATTCCGATTCCGCCGCGGTTGCGCCGAGTCCAGACGATCGCCGTGGCGCCCACGTCGCCCTGGGGATAAATCCTCGGGCGGACGCGGCGAAGCACCCCGGGGGTCGAGCATGGACGGCCTCGCACCATCGGTCGACCCGAGGCCGTGTAAGCGGTGACGACCACGGAACGGGCGGTCGCCGCCGCTCACAAACGGTGCGGCTCCTCAGGGTACCGAGAGGGATCGCTCCGCGAGATCACCGACGTAGTCGAGGCCGACTCCCTCGCCATCGCGCTGCTCCGTGACCGACCTTGGGAGAGCGATGAGGTACATTCCTGGGTAATCGCCGACCGTGGCAAGGACGGGAGCCACGTCCGCTTCGAGATCCTGCACACGTCCTCGGTGATTGCAAGATCCGGCAAGGTCGATATTGCGTAGGCGGGATGGGCCGCCCGTGGACAGGCTCGGCTAACGACCCTCGACGGCCCACGCGGAGCTTCTTCGCGCGCCCGTATGGCCCGTGGAGTGGGGGCCGAGCCAATGGCGGAATCAGTCCCCGCGGGTCCACCACGGCCCGAGGGCGAAGGGGCGGACGACCGCAGCGGCCACCGGCTCCTCCGCCGCCGCGGAGGGACAGGCGCCCCAGAGGCCAAGGCCCTCCGCTTCGGCGGCGGCGGCGGCGGCGGCGATCCAGCCGGCGTAGCGGACGTTGCCGCCGTCCGGATTAGCGCGGACGGCCCCCTCGGCGGCGAGGCGGGCGGCGACGAGGGTGCGGCCGCCTTGGCCGTCGTCGATCCACACGTCGCGGAGCAAACCACCGACGACGTCGGCGTCGCTGCGCTGGCGCTCGAGCCAGACGGTCGCGCCCTCGACCAGGGCGGCGTTCGCGGCGGTCGCCTCCGCCGCGTAGCAGCGGTCGCCGGTCGGAGCGTCGACGCCGAGGTAGTGGACACGGACCGGGGTTCGGGCCTCACCGAGCGCCACGTCGATCCGCTCGCCGTCGACGATGCCGGTCACGATCGCGGAGGCAAGCTCGGGCGCCGCCGACTCGCCGGCCGCGCTCACCGAGCCCGCCCCGCCGCCGTCGAGCGCCGGCTCGAGCGCCAGGGCGGTCTCCCCGATCAGGAGCGTGGGGGCATCCGCGTCGGCCGGAATCCGGAACACCGCCGCCAGGCGGCGCTCCTGTCCGGGGTCAAAGCGGACGGTATCGCCCGGTTGGTAGGGGGTGTCGAGCCCGAGTTGGATGGCGACCGCGCCGGTCCCGCCGTAGAGCGCGACGGCTTCCGCCACCGACTCGTCGCGCAGCGTCAGGTCGTCGGTGGCCAGCTCGACCGGCGCGTCGCCCATGTTGCGAACACGGAGGACCAGGGCGATCCACTCCTCGTCGGCGGCGGGGGGCAGGCTGAACTCGGGGAGGGGCGCTCCCCGCCGTGCCACCTCGACGGTGTAACGGAGCGATCCGTCCGCCACGACCTGGGCCGGCACCTCGCCGGCACCGATGCTCGGCGGCTGGGTCGGCGCGGCGGCTCCCGACGGGGGCGCCGCCGCGGAGGACGCGACGGTGGCCGTCGCCGTGGGGGCCGCGGCCACCGTCGCGGTGGCGCTGGCTGCGGTGGGAGCCGAGGTCGTCGGCGGCGGGGTGGACGTGGGAGCGGAGGTGGTGGGGGTCGTCGGCGGCGCGGCGGCAGTTGGGGTGGGAGCGGGAACGATTGTCGGCGCCGGCGACGACGTCGGCGACGGGGCACTCGTCGCGGTCGCAGTCGCGGTCGGGGCAGCGGGAGGAACGGCGGTCGAGGTCGGGAGCACAGTCGGTGCGGTGGTGGCCGTCGGTTCCGGCTCCAGGGTCGGGGGCGTCCGTGGCGCGATCGTGGCCGTCGCCTCCGGCGTTGCAGTCGGGTTCGGCGTTTCGGCCGCGGCCGCCAAGGGGGCCCCCGTCGCGGTTGCCGCCGGAGTCTGCGTTGGCGGCGGGCTTGCCGTGGGCGACGGCGTCTCGGTGGGGACCGGTGTCTCGGTGGAGGCGGCAGGCTCGGTTGGGATCGGGGTTTCGGTGGCGGCCGGGGCTTCGGTGGGCGCCAGGGTCGTGGTTGCGGGCGCCGCCGACGCCACCGCGTCGGCGGTGGCCCGGCCGCCACCGACGCCGACGGCGGCGGCGGTTTGCTCTGCCGCGCTCAGCGGGATGGTTGTGGTTGCGGACGCGGTCGCGGTCGGGGGCACCAGGCCGGCGACGGTGGTGCCCGGCGCGCCGGTCGCGGCGGGGAGGTCAAGCGCGAACCGGTCGTCGGGCCGCGACGGGACCTGGGAGATCCCGACGTAGGCGCCGGCGAGGAGGAGGACCAGACCACCCAGGCGGAGGCCCCACCCGCGGCGCTGCCGACGGGCCTGGGGGACCATGTCGCGGATCGGTTGCAGGTTCCAATCCCGATCGCGGCCGATGGCGGCGGGGGCCGGCGCTGGCCGGACGATCGGTTCCAGCACCGTCCCCGGCGCGGCAGCGGGATCGGTTGGAAGCGCGCCGAAAGGGTCGAGCGGGGAGACCGGAAGGGGCGCCGTGGCATCGGCCTCCGACGTCGGTCGTCTCGGCGGACCGGGCGCGCCGCGGACCACCTCCGGCAGCGGTGGCAGCACCGGTGGGCGTCGCTCGGCCGCAACCGGCGCCGCCGCGGCAGCCGGCCCGCTCTGAGGAGTGCCGCCGCCGAGCAGTTCCAGCAGATGGAAGGTGGCGGGGTGGCCGTCGCGCATCCTGACGGGCACGCGCTCGATCCCGGTGCCGGCGTTCCCCTCGCCCCGGATCGAGATGAGCAGCGTCCCGTCCGACCGAACCACGGGCGCCGGTTGCAACCAGGCGCGCGGGACGTCGAGAACAAGGTCACCGCCGCGGGCAAAGGCGAGCCGCTTCTGGGTGACGATCACCCGGGCCGCAAGATCGACCTCGGCCCCGACAAGCAGGACCTGGCCTTCCCAAACCACGCCATCCGCCTGGAGCCTGCGCCAGAGCGGCCCTCGGGGTCGCCCCACGATCGGCGTCTGCTCCGCGTCCCCGTCCCGTTGCTCCCGGTGCCGCATGCCGCCCCTCCCCCCAGCACCCCGTCCCTTCCGCGGCCGCCGCGCGGCGGGACGGACGGGACGGCGCCGGCCGCGACCGTCTGCGGGGCGGCGACCCGGAAGGATGGTCGCATCCTTCCGCGCACCAGACGGCCGACGACGACGTGAACGCACACACTGTACGTACATCGTAGCATACGGGGAGTGGGGCCGGTGAGGGACGCAACGATCGCAACGGGCGCCGCTGCGTCCGGGCGCATAGGCACCGCCCATAACCGGGCCGGGCGGCGGAACCGTTCGGCGCAAGGGAGCCGGAGGCAGCCCCGCCGTGCTTCCCTCCGGACCCCTGTTGGCGCCGCACCGGCCAAGGACGCCCGTCTCGGCTGCGGCCGGTCGATCGGCAGGCTTACCCGGCGGGCCGGTCATACCGCGGCTCCCGCGGAGGAGTGATCACCTCCGACCCCCGCCTCCCTTGCAAGGGAGACGGGGGTCAGCGCGCCGACGGTACCGCTGGCAGACGAGCACGAAGCGATCTCGGAGACGGCGGTGGGCGAGTGCGTGGGCCATGCCTCACCCATCGCCTAAGGCGGTGTCGGGGCGTCCCGCACCGGATCGGCGATGAGGACCACCGGGCAGCCGCGGGTGCCGGTCGTCAACGACTCCAGAGGATGGCGATCCAACGGTCCCCGGGGAGCGTTTCCCGTCCCCGGCGTCGAATGGGGAGACGATCGGCGGCCGGCGCGGCCGAACAGGTCGCGGAGCTCCGCTCCGGACGCGGCGTCAGCCCGTCCGAGGACCGTTCGGACACGCGCGCCGACTCTCCGAACCGCTCAGACGTCGTCGGAGCGGACCGACTCGACGGGGCGCGGTGCGGTCCCGTTCGTGCGCGCCGCCGGCGTATACGTTGCCAGCGGGGCCAGCTCGGCCGGCACCGGGGTCGCGGGGGCGGGAGCAGCCGCCTCCCCGACCGCGGCCGGGAGGGAGACCGCGGGGTCGCCGCCGACGCGGTGGCGCAGGCCGCGGAGGTCGTTGCGGGCGGCGGTCAGCTCACCACCGATCCGGGCCAGCTTCTCCTGCTCCGTGCGGACGAAGCGGGTGTAGGGGGCGATCGCGTCCCGGATGCGGTCGACGGAGCGGACCATCTCGTGCTCGAACTGCTCGTTCATGACCTCGATCAGGCGCCGCTCCAGCTCCCCCGAGCGCTCGTGGAAGTCCCGGCGGGCCTGCCGTCGTCGTGCCGGCAGGACGAAGAGGCCGACGCCGGCGATCACGCTCGCGGCGAGGATGCCGGTGATGTCGACCGCGGCCGTGCTGGCCGCGGCGACGACCAGGGCGCCGAGGCCGACCGCGCCGGCCTCCGTCAGCGCCACGGTAGCGACCGCGTTCCGGACCGAGAGCGAAAGCTCGTGGGCCTCGGTCTCCGGGTTGTAGCGATCGACCTCCTCCTGCGTTCGGCGCGAGACCGCCTCAAGCAGGTTGCGGCGGTCGTAGCGGAAGGTGCCGCCGACCTCGCCGATCAGCTCGTCCTCGTACTTGGAGAGGCGGCGCCGGTCGATGTACTCCGTGACCGCCTGCCAGACGTGGAGGTCCTGCTCCACCATCCAGTCGATCAGTTCGTCGACGGTGGCGTCGATCCGGCGCTCGGTGTCGCCGACGACCTCGCGCTGGAACTCACCCCGGATCCTGTCGGTGTTGATCAGGTCGAAGATGCGGCCGATCCGGATCGTCTCATCGAAGAAGCGGTCCCCACGGGAGATGAGGCGGGCGATGATGTTCTCGATCCGGGTCAGGTGGTTGGCAAACTGGCGCCGCATGTCCTCCTGGTAGGCAACCAGCTGGCGCTCGATGTTCTCGATCGTGGCGACGTCCTCGCGCAGGACGGCAAGGCGCTCGTTGGTGGCGCCAAGGTAGCGGTCGGTGAGGCGCTCGGCGACGCCGAGCGGGTTGAGGAGCTTGAGCCGGATCCGCCCCTCCTCGTCCAGCGTTTCCACGACGTAGCGCTCCAGCGCCTCGAAGCGGCTCCGCTCCCAGAGCCGCGCCCGCTCCTCCGGGTTGCGCTCGCCGAGCGCCTTCGCCTGCTGCGCCAGCAGGGCTGAGACGGGGAAGATGTCGGGGGTGAAGCCGAGCAGGCGCTGGATGTTCTCCCGGACAAAGGTGAGGACCTGGTCGAGCGACGCCTCATCTCGGAGCAGATCGACCTTGTTCAGGATGACGACGATCTTTTTGCCCCAGTCCCGGATCTCCGCCATAAACTCCCGCTCGCTCTCCGTGAACGGGCGGTCGGCGGAGGTGACGAAGAGGACGAGATCGGAGCGAGGCACGAACTGCTGCGTCAGCGCCTCGTGCTCGCGGATGATCGCGTTGGTGCCGGGGGTGTCGACGACGGTGATCTCGCCCAGGAAGGAGGCCGGGTAGCCGCGGTCGATGACGCCGTCGGGGAGCATCGCCTCGCTTGGGGCGTCGGCGTAGTGGAGCAGGTTAATGACGGAGGTGGTCGGGATCGCGCCCTCCGGCATCACGTCGGCCCCGACGAGGGCGTTGATGAAGGCCGACTTGCCGGCGTTGAACTCCCCGACGACAACCAGCAGGAAGAGGGCGGTCAACTGCTCGGCGGCCTGGCGGACGGCGGCGCGGTCCTCGTCGGTGCCGGGGTACTCGTCGAGGAGGACGGCGAGGCGCTCCAGGAGGCGCAGCTCCTCCGCCAGCAGCTCGTGCTGGCGCTCGGTCAGGATCGCGCCCGGCGTCGGGTCTTCGCCCGTACGCCGCCGCGCCCTGCCCGGGAACCGAAAGAGGCCTCGTCCCATCCCCCCCATCGTCTCCGAACCGCTCCTCGCCCCGGCGCCGACCGCCCAAAACCACCCGGACCGCACCCCCCCAGCATGGCGCATCCGGCCCCGCTCCGCAACCAACGTTCCCCCGCACCACGCCCCGCGAGGGGGAAGACAACGGCGTCCTCGGCGGCGGCGGACAGCGGCCACCCGGACGGTCCCCTCGCCACGTCCGGCATGGTCGTTCGTTTCGTCGGCGAGCCTGGTGATGGGGGCGCCGGCTCGTTCCCGGAATCGATCCGAGATGACGGCGCCGGACACGCCGCCTTTAGTCGCGCGGACGAGCGGGATTTCCGACAGGTCCAGGGCCCCCTCGAAGGGCAGCGACTCCTGCGGTCGCGCCGGGTTGCCAACGCCCGTAGCCGGGGTGCCAGGGAGGGCATCGGCCGCGAGGGCAAAGCAGACGGCGCATGGGACGCCCCCCGCCGGCCTCAGCGGATCGGAGGCGACGCCGAGACCGCGGGTCGCGCCGGGAACGCGAACGGGGACGCCATGGGCGCCCCCGTCCGTTGCTCTCCGTGGTATCGACCCTACGTCCGAAGGCGTCGACGGCCGACTCAGCGGTCGGTCAGATTCTTGACGACGTCGTCGACCTTGTCCTTGATGCCGGCGATGCCCTGCTTGGCCTCGCCCACTGCCTGGTCCTTTTGGCCTTCGGCCTGGGTCTGGTCGTCGCCGGTCAGGTCTCCGAGGGCCGATTTGCCCTTACCGGTCGCCTCGTCGACGGAGCCCTCGAGACGGTCCCAGGTGGCGTCGCTCACGGTTGTCTCCTCCATTGTGTCGGAGCATCCGGTACGTCCGCGCTGGCGTACCATCGCCAGTATCCCATGGTTCGTTTCTCGCGCATGCTCGCTCTCCGGCGGTTCGCCCCCGATCCTCGGTGACCTTCCCGGGTGTCGATCTGGGGACGCGCCGCGCCGGACGCGCCCCGGCAATCGCCAGAGGGCCGGTGCGGACCGGCGTCGCTACACCATCGGCAAGCGACGGTGGACGGTCACCTGTTTGATCAGCACCAGGAGCGCGCCGAGGACGACGATGAAAGCGGCGTCGATCAGGAGCCGCTCCAGCCCCTGGTAGGCGAGCCCGAACCGGCCGGCGGCGGCGGCGGCGCCGACAAGCGCCGCCGCCGGGACCAGGATGAGTGCGACCAGCAGCCCCGCTATCAAGCTTCGGCGGTAGGCGAGCACGATCACCACGCCGGCGGCCGCGCCGCAGACCGACACGAGCAACGACGACGCGGTCGGATCTTCGATGACGTGGACCTCGGGGTTGGCGAGCAACGCCTCGACCGACGTACCCCCGCCGAGGCGGAGCGCCAGGAACGCCAGCGCCGCGCCTGCCACCAGAACCGCGTAGCCGACGGCGGACGACACCAGGCCCCGTTTGACCACGTTCCATCGCCGGAGCGCCAGACCGAGCGGAATCTTCGCCAGTGGCTCGAACCCGGGCGCGATCACGGACGCGGCGACGAAAGCGATGGTCTGCGGGACGGGCTCGGAGACGAGCCCCACCGCGGCGATCGCGCCGCCCAGGGCCATCAGGGCCAGGTAATTACTTGTCACGCGGCCCTGGTGGCGCAGCCCGGTCTCGGCCTCCTCCCAGATCGCCTCATCGACGTCGTCGTCGACCACGTCCTGGCGGCTGGGGTCGATGATGCTCGCGACCTCGGCCGTCACGATCGAGATCGGACCCCGTCCGCGGGCAGCGTCGGCGCACCGCAGCACCTCGTCGGCGCCGCGGTTGAGGACGTGGACGACGACGACGTCCCCCGGCGGCTTGACGGAGGCGCCCCGTTGGACGGACAAACCGACGACGGCGTCGAGCCCATCCAACTCCCGCAGGAGCTACGGCGTCGACCCGGACGGCACGGTGATCTCGATGGTGCGGTGCACAGGAAACCCTCGCCCGCGGCGGGAGCCGGGGTCATGACCGTGGTCGAACGAGAGCGGGGCGGGCGATGCCGCGACCGCGACGATGGGAGGTGGCGGCGGACGGCACCGGACAACTCGTGTCCGGTGCCGCCCCGTCGGCTATCGGTTTCGGGCCAGGTTGGCCGCGGACTGGGCGACGTCCTCGTTCATATGGTCCTGATTGAGTCGGACCGGGTGGGCGCTGGGGGTTCGCAGCCGGAGGTTCAGCGCCTCGACGAAGACGGCGAAGCCCATCGCGGCGTAGATGTAGCCCTTCGAGATGTGCTGGTGGAACCCCTCGGCAACGAGCGTCATCCCGATCAGGAGCAGGAAGCTGAGGGCGAGCATCTTGACCGTCGGGTGCCGGTTGACGAAGCTGGCGATTCCGCCGGAGGCAAAGAGCATCACCGCGACCGCGATCACGACCGCCGCGACCATGACCCCAAGGTCGTCGGCCATGCCGACGGCGGTGATCACCGAATCGAGCGAGAAGACGATGTCGAGCAGCAAGATCTGGATGATCACGCTGGCGAAGCTCGCCGCGGCCCGGCCGTCCGGCCCGTGCACTTCCCCGCCTTCGAGCTTCTCGTGGATCTCCGTTGTCGCCTTATAGATGAGGAAGAGGCCTCCACCCAGGAGGATGAGGTCGCGTCCGGAGATTTCACGCCCAAAGAGGGAGAGGATCGGGTCGGTCAGGCCGACGACCCAGCTGATAGAAAAGAGCAGCCCGACCCGCATGATCATCGCTAGCGAAAGACCCACGATCCGGGCCCGGTCGCGCTGCGCCTCCGGCAGCTTGCCGGCAAGGATCGAGATAAAGATCACGTTGTCGATACCGAGGACGACCTCCAGCGCCGTCAGCGTGATCAGCGCCGTCCAGATTTCGGGGCTCGTTAGCCACTCCATGCCGCATCATCCCTTCCGCTTCCGGTGGGACGGGTACCCCGCGTCGAGCCCCCGTCGGCCTGCGCTCGTCCCTCGTTCCGTTATCCGCTCGTCGCCGTCTGGCGCGCCCGCTCACCGGCGCCGCGGGAGACAATAACCAGTTCCGGACCGATCGTCAGCACCTCCCCGATCGGAACCGCGTGGCCTCCGCCCATCAAACCGGACGGGACGGTGAACGAGGCGAGAGCGAACGTGCGCTCGTCAAACTCGATGCGGTCGATCTTCCCGAGATGGGTTCCATCGTCGGTGTACACCTCGTGGCCGTGGAGGCTCGCCAGGTCGACCAGATCGTCGTAGCGGGCGGTGGTCTCGCCCCCTCGGGGCGTCGCCGAATCGAGCGTGAGGGCGCCGCTGCCGAGCGAGTGGACCTCGATCGTGTCGGCCATGACCGCCGACTCCGGGCTGAAGAGCCCGCCGCCGGTGTCGATCGCGAACCCTACGATGTTTTTTCGCTTGGGGTCGACGTACGCGCGCTCCACCTCGCCCACCTTCGACCCGTCGGCGACGTTGATCACGGTGAGCCGGTTCAGCTCTTTCTCGTTCACGATCCCCTCCGTCGCGCGGCGCGTCATCCGTGGGTCGGCGCAGGCGTCCGTCGACCCCGGCGGCACAGGCATCGGCCGCCGGGGCGTCGCATGGACGGTAACTACTCCCGGTCGGGAGAGCAACCCTCGTGCCGGGACGGAACCGCGCGGTCGACGGACGGGGGTCGCCGGACACGCGATGGGGGGGCGCTATGCGCCCCCCCCATCTACCGTCGTCCGCCGCTCGCCTTGCCGGGGAGCGGACGGCGCGGATCAGCCGGTGCCTTCGATCAGTTCACGCCGCTTGTTGTGCCCGAGGTACCCGCCGAGCGCGGACGCCACAAGCGGAAGCAGCAAGCCGAGGAAGGTGCCCAGCGCGCTGTCGCGCACGTTGTCGAAAGTGCTCTCCGTGTCCGCGCCGGCCACGGCATCCTCGGCGGCCGCGCCGGCCTGAGCCTGGGCATCCTGCGCCTGGGTCGCCGCCTCATCGGTGGTGACGCCTTGCTGCTGCGCCGCCTCCTGGGTGACGTTCAGGATGTCGCCGATGTTCGAGCTCAGGGTCCCGAAGAGGTTCCCGAGGCCGCTGGTCGTCAGGTACGCCAGCAGCAGCAAACCGGCGGCGCCGACCATCAAGCCGTTGACGAGACCGCCGAACGGCCCATCCACCGCCGCCGTCTTCGCGGCGAGCCAGCCGCCGACCGCGAAGGAGACGAGCGCGCTGATCGCCCCCCAGACAGCGGCCCAGGTGCCGATCTCGCCGGCGGAGTTTGCCGGATCGAGCACCGAAGCGCCGAGCCCGAGGCCAAGCACCGTCATCAGCAGAAAGGTCGCCAGAGCGGTGACGAGTCCGGCGACGATCGGGCCCCATTGGACCCGGTTCCGGACCGTCATCACGTTCTCGCCGGTCCGCACCGGCTGCTGGTACCCGACGGTGCGGGTGGTCGCGTAACTATCGTCACCGAGTCGACCACCATTGCCGACCGTGGTCGTTCCCGGCTCGTAGGTGCCGGACCTTTGCGTTTCCATCCGTGTTCTCCCTGACTTCCGGCGTCCGTTGCGGCGGGACGGCACGCCGCGCCCTCACCGGTGGCGGCCGACCCGGCATGGGCCGGGTCGGCCGCCCATTCCGAATTAGCTGTTGCGGCCGGCGTTGCGGACGGCGTCCGTCGCCTGGTCCAGGAGGCCCTCGCCCTCGCCGGTGGTCCCGGTGGTGCCGCTCCCCGTGGTCGTGCTGGTCGTGCGGGTCGTCGCCGAACCGGTGGTGCCGGTCGTGCCGGTTGTCGTCCCACCCTCAACAACGTTCTCGGAGACGCGGACCTCTTCGCGGCGGACGGTGCCGGCGACCTGCTCGGTGCGCTGGACCGCCTCCTTGCCGATCTCGACCTCCTCCGCGACCCGGACCGTCTTCTGCAGCGAGACCTCCTCGCCCATGATCGGCACGTCGATCGTCCCGCCCTCGAAGGCGGTCGCGTCGGACGCGTCGAGCGGGCGGTCGACCACCCGGCGCTGGACGCGGACCCGCTCCTCGGTGACCGGCACCTCCAGGATCCGCTCCTCGGAGACGACGTCCTTGGTGATCTCGACCTCGCCGATCTCGCGCTGCGTCTTGACCGCGGAGAGCGACTCCTCGTGGACCGGAACGCTGATCGTGTCGCTGCCGCTGACGCGGGTGGTCTCGACGGCGGCCGTCGCGGCGACATCCATCCCGGCATCGGTCCGGGACACGTCGGCCCCGTAGCCCATGTCCGTGGCGCCCGTCGTGGTCGTGCCGGTGGTCGCCATCCCGGTGTCGTAGGCGCTCGTGCTGGCCGGGGCGACGCTGTCGACCATCGTGCCGGTCGTGGTGGTGGCGCCCATGTCGGTCGCGTAGCCGCCGGTCGGCTCGGTGTCCCAGCCCTGGTTGAGGGCGGCGTCCTTGGTCACGTTGAGGTAGACCCGGCCCTCCTCGGCGCTGGCCACCGCGCTCGTCGGGATGTAGTAGTCGGTCGGGAAGAAGAAGCCCTTCTCGACGACGACGTAGTTCGGCTGGACGGCGACGACCGAGCCGACCTTCTCGCCGTCGGAGCCGTAGACGTCCGTGCCCTCGCTGATGCTGTACTGATCGACCATCTGTCGCGTCCTCCTTGGCAATGTTCGCTAGCACGTGTCGCATACGTGCCCGCTAAGTCGGACGAACGGAAAACGCCGCACGTCCGGCTGATCGCTTTAGCGCAACCGACGTGCCAACCGCGAATGCTCGCCATCGCGCGAGTGTAGCGAACGCTTCTCTCTACCAACCATCGACGTCCAGGGCGCTGGCGCGGTCGTCGGGGGGGCCGCGCCGGGTAGGCGAGGCGGGCTCGGAGCGTCAGGGCGGTCCGCCAACGAGGGACACGACGGGGCCGGCCAGCAGTTCGCTCAGGTACCGGTTGCCGGCGGCGCGGCGGGCGGCCCACTCTCCGGGGCGGAAGTACGCGAGCTCGATGGGAGGCCAATCCGGATGCGGCCCGAGGACGGCGACCGCCCGTGCCAGCACGCCATCGACCGCCTCCAGCGGAAGCTCGCCAACGAGGACCAGGTGAACGGGGTCGGCATCTTGCCGGGTCGGGCGGAGGTGACCGGCGACCAGCGCCAGCTCCAAGCCGGGCACGCCCTCCACGGCCGCCGCGAGACCCGCCTCCGGCCCGATCGCCGCGAGGATCAGGGTGGTGAGCGGCTCCAGCAGCGGGCAGCGAGGATCCGGCCGATAGAGCCGCGCGTTGCCGGCGCGCTGGTCACGCAGGACGCCGATCCGGACCAGCTTGTAGCACTCATGCTGGAGGCTGCTGACCGGCAGATCGAGCAGGCGCGACAGGTCGGTCAGGGAAAAACCGAGGTGGGGACGGGCGAGGATGTGACCGAGGACCGCCGCCCGCAACTTGGAGGAGAAGAGCTCGGCCAGCAACCCGCTCACCCGTCGCCTCCCGCCGCGTCGGCGATCGCCGTCCGCCTCCGGCCACGGGCGGCATCGTAGCAGCCACGCGGCGGCTGGCCGAAGCGTGGGAGCGCGGGAGTGCCACGGTCGTCAAGCCGGCACGGATCACGACGGCGGCCATGCGGTATTCTTGGTTTGGCGTCTCACGGCGTCGGGCTACGGTCGCCCGTCGGCGGCCGTTCCGTCTTTATGGAGGAGTCTTCCATTAGTACCGCGCTGGCGATGGTCGCCGTCGTCGTCCTCGTGGCCGCCAACGGATTCTTCGTCGCGACCGAGTTCGCGCTCGTCTCGGTCCGCCGCACCCGCATGCAGCAGTTGGCGGCCGAAGGGAACCGGCGGGCCGCGAGCGTCCTGACCAGGATCGACCACCTCGACACCTATATTGCCGCCACCCAGCTCGGGATCACGATCGCGAGCCTGGCCCTCGGCTGGATCGGCGAGCCGGCCCTGGAGCCGCTCCTCGTGCCGCTGATCCACGCTTTGCCGTTCATTCCGGAGGGGGCGCGGGACGCGGCCTCCCACACCGGTGCCGCGGTGATCGCATTCGGCGTGATCACCTCCCTCCACATCGTCTTCGGGGAGCTGGCGCCGAAGAGCATCGCCCTGCAGCGGCCGGACGCCACGTCGCTCGTGGTGGCCGGGCCGATCCAGCTCTTCTTCGTCGTCTTCCGGCCGTTCATCTCCGCCCTCAACGGCGTCGGCAACGCGGTCGTCCGCCTCGTCGGGATCGAGCCGGCCGGGGGACACGCGCTTGTCCAGTCGGCCGACGAGCTGAAGCTGGCGGTCGATGCCAGCCGCGAGGCGGGCCTTGTTCAGCAGTCGGCCCACGATCTCGTCGACCGCGCCTTCCTCTTCACCAACCTCGACGTGCGGCACGCGATGGTGCCCCGGACGGAGATGTCGGCGGTGCCGGTCGACGCTTCGCTCGACGACGTGTTGGAGGTAGCGACCCGGACCGGGCATTTGCGACTTCCGGTCTACGACGGCGACCTCGACCACATCGTCGGCATCATCAACGTCAAGCGCCTCCTCCCCCTCGTCGTCGCCGACCGCGCGACCGGACCGGCGGGCGGCGCGGTGCCGTTCGATCTGCGGGCGGTGATGAGCGAGGCACTGGCGGTGCCGGAGACGGCGCCGGCGTCGGACCTGCTGACGCAGCTGCGCGAGACCCACACCCAGCTCGCGATCGCGATCGACGAGCACGGCGGCACGGCCGGGATCGTCTCCCTGGTCGACCTCGTCGAGAACCTCGTCGGCGAGATCGAGGACGAACGCGACCCGGTCGACGCGGCGCCGGCGATCGCCGCCGACGGCAGCTTCGCGCTCGACGGCCTGACGACGCTGGTGGAAGCGAAGGAGTACTACGATCTCGACCTCGACGCCGAGGAGATGGGGGTCGAGACGGTCGGCGGCTACGTCTTCAACCGTCTCGGCCGCCCGGCCGAGATCGGGGACGAGGTGCTGGTGCCGAGCGGTCAGGTCTTGCGCGTCGAGGAGCTGGACGGGCTCCGGGTGGCCGGCCTGCGGGTGCTGCCGCCGCGCACGGAGAGCGGCGACACCGCCGCGAACGGGTCAGCGGACGGGTCGGCGCTGGCGGCGACCGGCGCCGGCGCGGCGGGAACCATCCGATAAGGGGTGGCTCGTCGGCCGGGCGACGGGGGGCGGGACGACGTGGACGAGACCGGCCCCGCCCGCGCCGACCCCGATAGCCGGGCGCGGACGCACCTCGCCAACGAGCGGACCTTCCTGGCATGGCTGCGGACCGGGCTGAACCTGATCGCGCTCGGTCTCGTCGCCGCCCAGCTGCTGGAGCAAGAGCTCTTCTCCGACATCCCGATCGTGACCCTCTTCGCGGCGCTGCTGGTCGGGAGCGGGGTGGCGATGGTGGGGGCGGCAGGCGTCCACTTCGACCACAGCCGCGCCGCGATCGAGACCGGGACCTACCGCTCCAACGCGCGGGTCATCGTGGTCGGGGCCGCGCTCGTCATCGGCATCGGTCTGACCGCGCTCGCGCTCGTCTTCCTGCTGCGCCAGGGCCGGTAGGACGGCGCGCCCGGGGAACCAGGAGGGGAGGCGGTGAGCCGAGCCGAGATGCCGGCCGAGCACGCGATCCTCGGCCTGCTGGCTCTCGATGACCGCGAGGGAGAGGGGTATGGGTACGACCTGGCCCGCCACTTCGCCGCGGGGAGACCGCTCGCGAACGTGCTCCGGCTGGAGCCGGGGATGCTCTACCATCACCTCAAGAAGCTGGCCCGCAGCGGTTGGGTGGAGGCGTCGCTCGCGCCCCAGGCGGGCCGCCCGCCGCGTCGCGTCCACCGCTTGACGGAGGCGGGCCGGAGCGAGCTGCGGCGCTGGCTCGGGGAGCCGGTGGCCCGCACGCGGGAGATTCGGCTCGAGTTCCTGGTCAAACTCTACTTCGCGCGGCGCCTCGACCCGGCGCGGGCGGCACTCCTCCTCGCCGAGCAGCGGGAGACGTGCCGCCGCTTGGAGACGTCCCTCTCTCGCCAGCTCGCGGCGATCGGGAGGGACGGCGGCAACCCGAGCGACGCGTCCTACACCCGCCTGGTGCTGGAGCTCCGTCTGGCGCAGACCCGTGCCGCAACCGCCTGGCTGGAACGGGCGGCGGCGGAAGAAGGGGACGGGTGAGAGGCGGCCGGGGCGTGGACGGTCCCGGCCGTCCCGTCTCGCGCGGGCGCCGGCTCATCCCGGTGGCGTCCGCGCCGCCCGCGAACGCCCCCCGGACCGAACCCACGAAGCCGGACCGGTGCCGAGCACGACCGCGGACCTCCGGCGATCGACCGGGGCTCGGTTCGACCCCTCCCCCTCGACGCTCCGTGGGCCGCGGCGTCGCCGCCGCACTCGCCTCCGGCCGCTTGATGTCCGACACTGCCGCCAAGTGAGCCGCCGACGCCCGCCAACGAGGGGTAAGCGGGCGACGACGGGGGACGGGGCCGGCAATGCAGCGCGGGGCGGGGCCGATCGGGCGGATGATGGGGGGCGGGCGACCCTTGCCGCCCGGTGCCGGCCGCAAGGTCGACCGGCAGACGCTGCGGCGCGTCTTCGGTTTCTTCCGACCGTACCGGCGGCGGGTGGCGTTGACGCTGGTCGCGATCCTGGTCGTCGCCGTTCTCGGGCTGCTCAACCCCTACCTCCTGAAGCTCATCATCGACGAGGCGATCCCGCGGCGGGACCTCGGCGCCCTCTACCTGTACGTGGGGCTGATGATCGCCGTGCCGATCGCGACCGGCCTGATCGGGGTCGGCCAGACCTATCTGAACACCCTGATCGGCCAGCGGGTGATGCAGGACCTGCGGAACGCGCTCTACGGCCATCTGCAGCGGATGCCGCTCCGCTTCTTCACCTCGACGCGGACGGGTGAGATCCAGTCCCGCCTCAGCAGCGACGTCGGCGGCGTCCAGCAGGTGGTGACGGAGACGGCGACCAGCATCGTCAGCAACCTCGCCACCGCCCTCTCGACCGTCGTCGCCATGTGGCTCATCTCCTGGGAGTTGGCCCTGATCTCGCTCGGGCTGCTCCCCGTCTTCCTGGTACTGACCTACAAGGTCGGCAAGGTCCGTCGCGAGCTGACGACGACGACCCAGCGGACCGTCGCCGACCTCTCGGCGCTGGTCGAGGAGACGCTGTCGGTCAGCGGCGTGCTGCTGACCAAGTCGTTCGGCCGGCAGGCGCGGGAGACCGAGCGGTTCCGGGACGAGAACGCCCGCCTCTCCGCCTTTCAGGCCCGGCAGCAGATGGTCGGCCGCTGGTTCTTCATGATCATCTCGACCTTCTTCAGCATCACCCCGGCGGTCGTCTACTGGTTCGCCGGCCGCCAGATCATCGGCGGCGGCGGCGGCCTCTCGATCGGCGACGTGGTCGCCTTCACCTCCTTGCAGAGCCGGCTCTTCTTCCCGCTCGGGCAGTTGCTCAACGTCCAGGTCGAGATCCAGGGCGCGCTGGCCCTCTTCGACCGGATCTTCGAGTACCTCGACCTGCCGGTCGCGATCGCCGACCGGCCCGGCGCCCGCGCCCTCGACCCGGCCACGGTGCGCGGGCATCTGCGGTTCCGCCACGTCTCGTTCCGGTACGACGAGGGGGACGGGGGGCCCGAGGGGGCGGAGGAGCCGGCGGCCGACCGGCACCGCGGCGCCCCGCGCCCTCCCGGGGCACGGGAGACCCTTCCCACGCCCACGTCTCGGCGGCACGATCCCGCGCAAGCTCAGACCGAGGCCGTGGTCCCGCGGACCGACCGCGAGGCGTTCGCGTCCTTTGCCCCCTCCGACCTCGCCGCACCTCCCCCCCCACTCACCCTCACCGACGTCGACTTCGAGGTCGCACCGGGGCAGTTGGTGGCGCTGGTGGGGCCGAGCGGCGCCGGGAAGAGCACGATCTCGCTGCTGGTGCCGCGGCTCTACGACGTCAACGCGGGGGCGATCGAGATCGACGGGGTCGACATCCGGGACGCGACGCTGGCGAGCCTCGGCGCGGTGATTGGGATGGTCACCCAGGAGACGTACCTCTTCCACTCCACGATCCGGGAGAACATCGCGTACGGCAAGCCGGGTGCGACCCAGGCGGAACTCGAGGCGGCGGCACGGGCCGCCGCCATCCACGACCGGATCGCGGATCTGCCGGAGGGATACGATACGGTGGTCGGGGAGCGGGGCTACAAGCTCTCCGGCGGCGAGAAGCAGCGGGTCGCGATCGCCCGGGTGATCTTGAAAGACCCCCGCATCCTGATCCTGGACGAGGCGACGAGCGCCCTCGACACCCACTCCGAGCGCCTGATCCAGCGCGCCCTGGAGCCGCTGATGCGGAACCGGACGACGTTAGCGATCGCGCACCGGCTGAGCACCGTTCTCGCTGCCGACCTGATCCTGGTCGTCGACCGCGGTCGGATCGTGGAGCGGGGGAGCCACGCCGAGCTGCTGGCGACGGATGGCGCATACGCCCGGCTGTACCGGGAGCAGTTCGCGACCACGGAGCAGGACGGAGCCGCCCCGACCGCCGCCGCCGCGTTCACCCTCGCGGGGCCGCCTGCCCTCGGCGGTATCGCCTCGCGCAAGTTGGAAGCCTGAGCACGCGAAGGATCGCATGGGTCGCCGCGCGGACGGCACCGTCCTGCCCGCACGAGCTGGTCGAGGCGCTCTTCGGGGACGATCTCTGCGCCGCCAAGCGACACCCCGCGCACCGACGCAGCGGCCGCGACGACCCGATGGGGCGTGTGCTCGCGATCGCGCGAGGGACGACGAGCCGAGAACGTCGGAGGAAATCGCAGGGCCCGACAGGGTCTGGCAGGAGCATCTCCGCGGCGAAGCAGCGTCTCCGGACGAGGCGAAGCGGACGCCCCTCCAAGCAGCGCTCCAGAGCGGTTGCAAGGAGCGTTGCAAGCCACGACGGACCTGCGGCACCTGGATCACAGCGGCCAACGGCGCACTACGGACGCCTTGCACCGGCCGGTTGCCGACCCCAACACCGGAGGATTTGGAAACCGTGGGGGACGAACCAGCGGCGCTTCCGGGTTGGCGATCCGCTGGCGCGCTTCCTCCCCGATGCCACGGCGAGGACGATGCTAGTGAGACAGATCCTGCCCGGGTTCGAGCCAATCCGCGTCGATGCCGATCTCGCGGCAGAACCGGGCCGCTGTCCGGTGGCCGTCTAGCCCCCTCCGCGAGCGAAACAACGAGTTTGCGCGATGGTGGTACCCTAGCGTCGACGGTTGCCTCACGGCACCCGGGGTTGCCGCGCGCCCCGTACCCGCGCGGCTGACGGGGGGGACTGCCAGATCGGCGGTCCCTTTTTTTGTTGCGCGTCGGGCCGGCCAGGCCGGCGGGCGGGGGGAACGCCCGTGTCGGAGCTGACGGTCGCCACGACCATCTTCGTCGTGACCTACGCGGTGATCATCAGCGAGCGGCTCGACCGCGCGGTGGTCGCGCTCGCCGGCGCCGCGCTGATGATCGCCTTCGGCGTGCTGGACCAGGACCGGGCGGTCGCGGCGATCGACTTCAACACCCTGGCGCTGCTGGTCGGGATGATGATCCTGGTCAACATCTTAAAGCGGACGGGGGTCTTCCGCTACGCCGGCTGGCGCACGGCGATCGCGGTCGGGGGCAGCCCCTGGCGGCTGATGGTCGGGTTCGCGCTCTTCACCGCCGTCGCCTCGGCCTTCCTGGACAACGTGACGACGATCCTGCTGATGGTCCCGGTCACGATCGCGATCTGCGACGACCTCGGCTTCGACGCGCGGCCGTTCCTGATCACCCAGGTCATCGCCAGCAACGTCGGCGGCACCGCGACCCTGATCGGCGACCCGCCGAACATCCTGATCGGCAGCGCGACCGGGCTCGACTTCGTGGCGTTCCTCGCCAACCTCGGCCCGCTGGTCGCGCTGCTGCTGCCGCTGACGATCGCCGGCTTCTGGCTCGCCTACCAGCGGCGTGGTCGTCTCGCCGCGCCGTCGCCGGAGGCCCGCCGGGCGCTGGCGGAGGCGGACGCCCGCGTCCACATCGGCAACGCGCCGCTCCTGCGCAGGGCGCTGAGCGTGCTGGCGCTCACCATCCTCGGGTTCGTCCTGCACGGCGTGCTCCACCTGGAGGCGGGCACCGTCGCGATGTTCGGCGCCATCCTGCTCCTGCTGCTGAGCCGGGCCGACCTGCACGGCGTGCTCGCGGAGGTCGAGTGGCCCACGATCTTCTTCTTCGTCGGGCTCTTCGTGCTGGTCGGCGGCCTGGAGGAGATCGGCCTGCTGGACCGGATCGCCCGCCGGGCCGTCGCCGTGAGCGGCGGCGACGTCACGCTGACGGTGCTGGCCATCCTCTGGTTCGCCGCGGTCGTCTCGGCGATCGTCGACAACATCCCGGCGGTGGCGACGATGATCCCCCTCACCTTCTCGATCGCCCGCCTCCTCTTCCCGGAGCTGGCCGAGCTGGACGACGCCGCCCTCGCCAGGCACGCCGAGGTGGCGCCGCTCTGGTGGGCGCTGGCGCTCGGGGCCTGCTTGGGCGGCAACGGGTCGCTGGTGGGCGCGTCGGCCAACGTGGTCGCGGTCGGCATCTCGGAGCGGCGCGGCCAACCGATCGGCTTCTGGGGCTTCACCCGCGTCGGCCTGCCGTTCACGCTGGCAACGCTCGTCGTCGCCAGCCTCTACGTCTGGCTGCGCTACCTAGCGTTCCAGTAGGGGTGGGGGAAGGTGCCGACGTGAGCGGATTCGGTGTCGAATCGTTCGTCCAGCAATTTGCCTGGCTCCTGCTCGGGGCCGCGGCGATCGGCCTGCTCGCCCAGCGGGTGCGCATCCCGTACGCAGTCGCGCTCGTCGTCGGCGGCCTGCTGGTCGAGGAGAGCCACATCGTCCGCGTCCCCGACCTCGACCCGGACCTGGTCCTCTTCGCCTTTCTGCCGCCGCTGCTCTTCGACGCGGCGTTCCGGCTCGACGCCCGCGAGGTCCGCTTGGTGGCCCGACCCGTCCTCCTGCTCGCGGTGCCAGGCGTGGCCGTCACCGCCGCGGTCGTGGGGGGAGCGTTGGCGCTGGCGCTCGATCTGCCATTGGCGGTGGCGCTCCTCTTCGGCAGCATCGTCGCCGCCACCGACCCGGTGGCCGTCACCGCGGTCGTCAAATGGCTCGGTTTGCCGTCGCGGATCGTCGTCGTCCCGGAGGCGGAGAGTCTGGTCAACGACGGGATGGCGATCACCCTCTACACCGCCTTGGTCGGGCTCGTGGTGACAGGCGCCGCTGACGTCGTCGGCATCCTGGAGCTTTTCGGCCTGGAGGTGTTCGGCGGCATCGCCATCGGCGCCGTCCTCGGGCTCGTCTTCTCCCGACTGACCGGGACGATTGACGACCACCTGATCGAGATGATGATCTCAACCGTCCTCGCCTACGGCAGCTTTCTGGTCGCCGACGCCGTCCACGCTTCGGGCGCCCTGGCCTGCGTCGCCGCCGGCCTGATCCACGGCAGCTACGGGCGGGAGGTGGGGATGTCGGCCGAGACGACCCGCCGCTCGACGACCTCTGGGAGTACCTGGGGTTTCTCGCCAACGCGATCCTCTTCCTGCTGGTCGGTTTCAGCGTCCACGTCGACGATCTTCTGGCCGAGGCGTGGCCGGTGACCGTCGCCGTCGTGGCGGTCCTAGCGGCGCGGGTGATCGTCGTCGAGGCGGTGGGATGGGCCACCGCCGGCGGCCGCCACGCCGCGCCGCCACGTGAACGGGCCGTCTTTGTCTGGTCCGGCCTACGGGGAGCACTCACGATCGCCCTCGCGCTCGGTCTGCCGCCCGGCACGCCGTCGCGCGACCTCCTGATCGCGATGGCCTTCGGCGTGGTGCTCTTCACCATGGTGGTCCAGGGGCTAAGCTTGCCCCTGCTCATCCGCCGGCTCGGCTTGGCGCGCACCGGGGCGGCGAGCGGGGAACTCGCGGCAAGGACGGGGGGGACCCGGATGGCGGCTCTGGGGATCGATCGGGATGGGTGAGCCGGTTGTGGTCCTGCTCGTCGTCGCGCTCCTGGCGGCGCCGGCGGCGGCGTTCGCCGGATTGCGGCGGCCGGCGCTAGCCTGGCCGGTCGGGATCGCTGCCGCCGCGCTCGCCTTTGCCGCCGCACTGTGGGGATGGGCCGGCGGTGGTGGCACGGCGATCGATCTGCCGTGGGCGCCGACGTGGGGCTTGCGGCTGCGCTTCGCGCTCGACGGGCTGTCCCTCCTCTACGCCCTGCTCGCGACCGGAATCGGCCTCGCCGTCCTCGTCTACGGCTCCCGCTACGTTCCCCTTCACCTCGCCCACCAGGGGCGGCCGCCGGCGGACGCCGTCCGCTTCGTCGCCTTCGTCCTCCTCTTCATGGGGGCGATGGTCGGCCTGGTCTTGGCGCAGGACCTCCTCTTGATCTTCCTCTTCTGGGACCTGACCGCGGTCGCCTCCTACTTCCTGATCGGCTTCGATCGGCAAGAGGCGAGGAGCCGCGAGGCGGCGCTGATGGCGCTGCTGGTGACCGGGGTCGGCGCCGTCGCCTTCCTGATCGGTGCGGTCCTGCTCGAAGCCGCCTACGGCACGTACGCGCTGCCGGAGCTCATCGCCGCCGCCGAGCCGGGGGCGGGGACAAGCGTCGCCGTGACCCTGATGGCGGTGACGGCGCTGGCCAAAAGCGCCCAGGCGCCGTTCCATTTCTGGCTGCCGCGGGCGATGGCGGCGCCGACGCCGGTGTCGGCCTACCTCCACTCGGCGGCGATGGTCGCCGCCGGCGTCTTCCTCCTCGCCCGGCTCCACCCGCTGCTCCGGCTGAGCGAGGCGCTGCTCGATGCCCTGGTGGCGATCGGATTCCTCTCGATGGCGGTCGGCGGCGCGCTGGCGCTGGCCAAGGACGAGCTGAAGCCGCTCCTCGCCTACTCGACCGTCGCCCAGTACGGCTACGTCGTCGTCATGCTCGGTCTGGGCGGCACCTACGGGCTGGCGGGCGCCGCCTTCTACGTTCTGGCCCACGCCCTTGCCAAGAGCGCCCTCTTCCTGACCGCCGGCGCCGTGACCGAGGCGACCGGCGAGAAGGATCTGGCGCGGCTGGGCGGTCTCTGGCGGGAGATGCCCCTGCTCGCGGCGGGGAGCGGCGCGGCGGCCGCGTCGCTCGCGGCGCTGCCGCTGACGATCGGCTTTTTCAAGGACGAGCTCTTCTTCGCGGCGGCGCTGGAGCGCGGCCCGGTCGTCACCGGCCTCGCGGTCGTCGGCGCGGCATCGACGTTCGCCTACGCCGGGCGCTTCTGGGGCGGCGTCTTCCTGGGGCCCGTCCGCTCTCCCGCGGGGCCGATCCCCGCCGCCCTCGTCCTCCCCGTCGCCGCGCTCGGGCTCCTCTCGCTCCTGGGGGGGCTCGTCGTCGGACCGGCGGCGCGCCTGGCGGAGGGGGCGGGCGCCGTCTCCTTCGGCGCGCCGACCCCGATCCATCCGGCCTACCACTTCGACACCCGGCCGGAGAACCTCTGCGCCCTCGCCGCCTTCACCCTCGGCGGCCTCCTCCTCGCCGCCCAACCCGTCTGGCGGCCGGCCGTCGCCGCGCTCGCCCGTCTCGGGGAGCGGCTGGGGCCGGAGCGGGGCTACCGGGGCGCGCTCGCCAGTCTGAACCGCGTCTCCGACGCGATCCACCGGACAGAGGTGCGGGATCTCCGGAGCAAGGTGGCGGCGGTGCTGGTGCCGGGCGGGGTGCTGGTCGTGGCCGCCGTCGCCGCCACCCCGACCGAGGGTGCCTTCGTCGTTGGCGGCCTCGCCGGCGACGACCTGCCGCTGACGCTGATGCTGGCGGTGGCGGCGCTCGCGGCGCTGGCGGCGACGGTGCCGCACGACCACC